>NZ_JAMYOR010000108.1:0-9526 GCF_040319965.1 Mesorhizobium sp. M0830
GGCATGCATCGTGAGATACTCGGCGATGAGGCGCCGCATTGCGGCATCATCGTCAATGACAAGAACATGTTTCAACGGCACACCTCGTTTTGGGGGTTGGGCCCCGATCAGGGTTGCATTACCTGAATCTGCAATCAAAAGGCATGTATTAGTGATGACATTACTTGAAATTGAACAACTGGTTCTCAAAACCCTCAACGCTCTAGTTGCCGAAAAAGTAGAGGTCTCGATGACAACCAGAATGCGGGATCTCGGCCTCGACAGCCTCGACTATAACGAGCTTGCTACGGCGATCGAGAGCCGACTTGGCTGGTTTGTCGACGATTACAAGCTCTGGCAATACGAGTCCGTAAGGCATGTCGCCGACGCCGTCGCCAGTCAGGAGTTGCGCACCGCGGAACCACCAGCAGTGCGGCAAGTGCTGGAGTAGTGCTGTAGGCACAGGTTACGGTGAGGGCAGCTTGGGCGGCGGTAGCTATGGCCATTGCTCCGCTGTGGTTTGTATCCGTGACTGGTGTGTTTGAGAACTGTTGGGTCAGCCCGGTCCATGTCGCAGTGCCGATGCCCCCTTGGTGGCGTTGCCCGCAATTGCGATCGCTGCGCCCAGGGCACCAATGCTGACGGTCGTTGTCAGGCCACCCGTTGAATTGTTGTCAGAGGCAACAGTGCCCACCACACCATCCCAATCGGTGGTCGTATAGACCGACATGTAGTCACGGAACACGCTCTCACTATACGTGGTCACGATCGTTGCCGTCGTACCGGTTGGCACGAGGGCTGACCACACTGACAGATAGACCACACCAGAATTGAAGATGCTTTCCACCTGAGCGAGAAGGGTGGCAGCCACACCCCCAATCGTCATACTGTTGACGGTCACTGCACTTTCGGTGTCAGTGGTCTCAGTTGTCACGATGACACGACGATTAGCGTGTGGCGCGACAAGAAGCGGAATGCTGGTGTGGGTGTAAACGGTCGTGGCAGTCGAGTCTTCGTGAGTGCCATTGAAGACCAGATCTATCGGGAACATTTTCTCCCAGACGCCCGAGCTGCGCACATAGACCTGTCGAGCCTTGGTCCAGAGGCTTGAGATTTTCACCCAGACGGCGCTGGCCGCCCCCCAGACCCCGGAGGCTTTGACGTAAAGGGCCATTACGGCTGCACCCAGAAATCACCGTCCACGCCGCCAGAAGGGGCAGCGGCCGAGATCGTGACGCTGCGATTTGCCATCGTGCCGACGCCGAGAAGCGCCTTGGTCTGGGCAATGGACTGCGGTCGACGATAATTGTCCCCGGTGCCGTCACTCGACACGCGACCGACGAAGCTCGTCACAGCGTCGGCACCTGTGGCGTAGGTCGAGCGGTACAAACGCGTCGTGATATCACCAGCGCCATCGCGCTGAGGCGATGAACATGTATGGCGAGAGCAGAACGTTTGGGGCGGGGCGGGACGAAGAGGTTGCGGAGGGCTGACAAGGTCGAGACGAAGCGTTGCAGGCCTCTCGGCGATCGGACCCCTGCATCATCCGCTCCCGTTTTCGCGGCGGCACATGGGAATTCTCCGCTCCGTTGTTCAACCCCTTGTGCGACCGGTGCTTGACGTCCGGCATCACCTGTCGCTTTGCCGCTCCATACGAGCGCAGCTAGTCGGTGATCATGCGCTTCGGCGCGAGCCCCTGCTTCTTCAACAGCCGCGTCAGCAAGCGCTTGGCGGCCTTGGTGTTGCGGCGGTTTTGCACGATTTCGTCCAGCACATATCCATCCTGGTCGACGGTGCGCCACAACCAAAGCTTTTTGCCGGGCGATGGTGACGACCACTTCGTTCAGGTACCAGACGTCATTCCGGCACGGCGGCTTGCGGCGCAAGCAGCGAGCGCAGTCCAGCCCGAACTTGATGCCCCACCGGCGACTTGTCTCATACGAAACCACGATGCCGCGTTCCAGCAGCATTTCCTCAACCAGGCGCAGGCTCAGCGGAAACCGGAAATAAAGCCAGACCGCGTGGGCGATAATAGGCGGCGGAAATCGGGGGGCGTGTAGCTGACGGCGGGCGTATTCATGCCCCCCGGCGTCCATGTCGCAAATCTTGACGATTGCTTTGTGTGTCAAGCCCGCCGCAGGTCTCAACGCGTTCAATGCAGACATTGTGAAAATCGCCCTATTCCGCCTTTTTTTACCGCCCCTTAAGTCCCCCGCTCGCATGCTTGTCGATGCCATTGAACTCATAGCCATCGGCCAAGGATTTTGGAAAATATGTTTCCGCTCGCAGCAGAAAACGTGAGAGTCGCTGTAGGCCTAACGTTAAGGGGAGAGAGCGGTTTGATTGGACGAAATGGGTACCGGAGTACCGAGTCATGAAGCCACGAGGTAATCTGGTCCGACTGAAGCAATTTCAGGTGAATGAGAAGCGGCGACAGTTGCACCAGCTAGACATCATGATTGCCGATTTCGAACGCATGGCGCGAGAACTGGACTTCCAGTTAAACGCCGAGGAAACGAAGGCCGGCATCTCCGATGTCAATCATTTCGCTTATCCGACGTTCGCCAAGGCCGCTCGCCTACGTCGTGACAACGTCAAGAATTCGCAATCGGACCTTCTGCGGCAGAGAACCGCAGCCGAGCCATGCCTCGCCGAGGCTGAAGCAGAGCTCTCCAAGGCGCAAATGCTAGAATCGCGCAGCGGCAGAGGCCACGACCTCGAACCCGGCAACCGAAGCGCCATGATCGGCTGAGCCGGATGGCTTCAGCGCGCCTCATTCGCGACACCCGACTGGCCGTTGGCGCGCGAGAGGCGTGCGGGCACTGTAAAGATATCAGCGTATTGATGCAGCGATAGCTGGTCGGGACGGCTGTCATGCTGCGGCGACATACGCGATTTTGTTCCAGATTTGCATGGCGGCGTTACGCAGGTATTGGGGGAAAGTGGAACTGGTTGGCACTCGGATCATCGGTGGAAACGAACCGCTGCCGGCGGATCGGCGCCTGGCGGCAACGCCTGGCGCTTTCGGCGGCGGCGGTAACGGCAAAGCAGGCTGGCCGGTCGAGGATGAAGCGGCACCTGCGCGATGCCGTTCTGCTCACGGCCGGGAGACGGGGTCGGCCCCGCCGGCCGGATGCTGCTCGCTTGGCGCGGCATCGTAAAGTCAACCGACAGCTTATGAAGATGTGCGTACATTGGGCCATGTCAGAAGTTGCTCGTGATCCGCTCTATGGTCGCCACCGCTTTCCCGCCGAGATCATTGCGCACGCGGTATGGCTCTACTTTCGCTTTCCGCTCAGCCTGCGCATGGTTGAGGACATGCTGGCGGCCCGCGGCATCATCGTCACGCATCAGACCGTTCGAAGCTGCGCGGAGAAATTCGGACGGCATTCCGCCCAGGAGATCAATATCAGCCGGCTGCCTGGGCGATAAATGGCATCTCGACGAATGTGTCGTGGCTATCAGTGGCAAGAAGCAGTGGCTCCGGCGTGCCGTCGATCAGGACGGCTTCGTGCTCGAAGTGCTGGTACAAAGCCGCCGAAATGCCAAGGCGGCAAAGCGTCTGATGCGCAAGTTGCTGAAAGCTCAAGGGCGGACACCACGGATCATGATCACCGACAAGCTCCGATCCTATGATGCCGCCATGCGCGACCTCATGCCCGGCGTCGAACACCGGTCGCACACAGGCCTGAATAATCGAGCGGAAAATTCGCACCAGCCGACCCGACGACGCGAAAGGATCATGAAACGCTTCAAGTCGGCACGCCAGCTTCAGCGGTTCGTTTCCATCCATGATCCGATTGCCGACCTGCTCACTTTCCCTGCAATGCGCTGTCATCGGCTCAACATCGAGACCTGCGTAACGCCCCATGCAAATCTGGAACAAAATCGCGTGTGTCGCCACAGCGTGACAGCCGTCCCGGCCAGCTATCGCTGCATCAAGCCGCTGAAACTTACAGTGCCGGGCGCGCTGCTACCTGAATTTCCTTACCGCTCAATCAATGTGACAGCACCGATTCTTCTCAACCGCGGCATGCCCTAAATCGTCACTTGCGTTCCGATCTCGACGACGCGTCCGGTCGGGATCTGGAAGTACTCCGTCGCGTCGGCCGCCGTACGCGCCAGGCCGATGAACAACCGGTCCTGCCACACCGGCATGCCGGAATTGGGCGAGGCCTTGAGCGAACGCCGTGACAGGAAGAACGAGGTCGTCATGATGTCGAACTTCCAGCCTTGCTTGCGGCAGATCGCCAGCGCGCGCGGGATGTTCGGCTGCTCCATGTAGCCGAAGGTCAGCGTCACCCGCATGAACAGCTCGTTGACCGTCTCCATCTTGACCCGGTCGCTGTCGGGCACCACCGGTTGCGGCGCGGTCACCACCGAAAGGATGACGTTCTGCTCGTGCAGCACCTTGTAGTGCTTCAGGCTGTGCATCAGCGCGGTTGGCGCGCTGAGTGGATCGCTCGTCAGGAACACCGCGGTGCCGGACACCAGCTGCGGCTTTTTCTTCAGGAGATTGCCGGCGAGGAAATCGAGCGGGATTTCGTTGCGGCGGGTCTTGTCGAACAGATAGCGGCTGCCGCGCACCCAGGTCCACATAGCCAGCACAATGGTGAAGGCCACCGCCAGCGAAGCCCAGCCACCCTCGAACACTTTGACGATGTTGGAGGCAAAAAAGCCGACATCGATGAAGCCGAACAGCGCCGTCATGGCGACCGCCACCCACAGCCGCCATTTCCAGATCCGGGTCATGACGACGAACAGCAGCACCGTCGTCACCAGCATGTTGCCGGTCACCGAGATGCCATAGGCGGAGGCGAGCTTGCTCGATTCGCCGAAACCGACGACCAGCAGCATCACCGCCAGCGCCAGCAACAGATTGACGCGCGGCATGTAGATCTGGCCCGACTGCTTCTCCGAGGTGTGCAGGATTTCCAGGCGCGGCAGCATATTGAGCTGCACCGCCTGCCGGGTCAGCGAGAAGGCGCCGGAGATGACCGCCTGGCTGGCGATGACAGTCGCGGCCGTCGCCAGCACGACCATCGGGATCAGCGTCCAGCCTTCGTTCATCTCGAAGAATGGATGGCCGACGACGCCATTCTTGGCCAGCACGAAGGCGCCTTGCCCGGCATAATTGAGCAGCAGGCAGGGAAACACGATCGCCAGCCAGGCCAGCACGATCGGCTTGCGGCCGAAATGGCCGAGATCGGCATAGAGTGCTTCGGCGCCGGTGACGGCGAGGAAGATGGCGCCGATGGTCACGAAAGCGACGTCGGGCGAATTGATCAGAAACGCGACGATGTAGTGCGGGCTCACCGCCCACAGGATTTCCGGATCGGCGATGATGTGGTTGAGCCCGGAAAGGCCAATTGCCAGGAACCACACCGCCGTCACCGGGCCGAACACCAATCCTACCCCGCCCGTGCCGAAGCGCTGCACCGCAAACACCATGGTAAGAATGACCAGTGTCAGCGGCACGACATAGGGCTGGAAGGTCGGCGTGACGACATTCATGCCCTCAACCGCCGACAGCACCGATATCGCCGGTGTGATGACGGCATCACCGAAGAAAAGCGATGCCCCGACGATGCCGATGCCGAGCATCAGCGCCGAGCGCTTGGGGAAACTGCCGCGCGCCAGCGCCATCAGCGACAGCACGCCGCCCTCGCCGCCGTTATCGGCGCGCAGCACGAACATGATGTACTTGATGGTGACGATGATCGTCAGCGACCAGATGATCAATGACAAAACGCCGAGGATATCGCCGCGCTCGGCGACATTGCCGCCCGACGACGCCACCAGCGCCTCACGGAACGCGTAGATCGGGCTGGTGCCAATATCGCCATAGACAACGCCGAGCGCGCCTAGCATCAGCACCTCGGGGCTTTGCTGTTCGATTGCCGGATGGCTCGACTGTTCGACGGGTTCTGCCTCGCTACCAGTATTGGTAAGGACCATGGACGACACTCCGATAAGGGGCGGCCCTCTACCTTTGCTGCACTGCAATATCAAGTGCCGCGACGTAATGGCTCCGTATGCGGACCGCATTTGTTGCCGCACCGGCGGATTGTCTCATACGAAACCACGATCCCGCTCCCGGGCCATTTCCTCGACGAGACACAGGCCAAGGGGACCTGAAGGAGGGCCAGACCGGATGGGCGATGATCTGCGGCAGGAAACGATGGCGCTGCTTGTAGCTGACGGCATGTCTTTCTCCTTTGTGTGTCTGCCAGACGAGCGGGCGGGCACGGAAGTGGTCGCGCTCTGGCTGCCAGACATACTCGTCCAACCTGATGAAAACCTGACTTGTACACCCAGCCCAAACAGGTGCGAGGGGTCGGTCTATTACCAAAGGCTCTGAGGGCTGATTCTCTAGGGTTCGGCATTCAATACACCGAGCGCTTGCGGAGGCCGGCGTCGAACCCGCAGTGGGCAGTGTCGGCGACTCTTTCGATAATGCTCTCGCGGAAACGATCAACGGTCTTTACAAGGCCGAGGTGATCCATCGACGCGGACCCTGGCGCTCATTCGAGGCCGTCGAGTTCGCCACGCTCGAATGGGTCGACTGCTTCAACAATCGCCGGCTGCTGGAGCCCATCGGCAACATCCCGCCGGCCGAAGCCGAGGAACGCTACTACGGCATGTTGGATGAACCAGCCATAGCCGCGTGACTCAAACGAAACGGCCACCGGAATGCCCGGGGCAGTTCACATCGCATTTGATGCCAGCTTCATCGTATTTTCTTCGGCTTGGACGGGCACTTGGCAGACCCACAGAGCTGGGAACCCTTTGCCATACTACAACTGTAACATCATATCGGTTTAGCAGGTCAAGCTTTGGTGGTAACCTCATTGGGTAGAATAACTACTTTGGAGGCGAGCAATGGATCGCGATAACAAACGGGCACGTGCAGCTGCAAGATCATCTCAAGGCGTGGGGAGCAGTAGCCTCCGTGACGTTCCAGAGGGGCCATTGAGCGATGTTGCAGAACGGCTGGTAACCGCTAACCCGCGCGATACAGCGCGAAATCTTGGGGGCTTCAAAGGCCTCGGGACGCACGAGCGAACAGCCGTTCGGGGCACTCAACCCGGGCCAGAAACTGACCTCGCGAGATTTGAAAGGCGGACCAATCGTCTTGGACGATCAGCCATCGATCTGGCCGCGACATTAACAGCCGAATTGGGGTACAGCACGGATGACATAGCATTGCAGAAAGTCGGAGCGGCCAGTAATCTAGGCGATTACCTAACGCCAGGGCTGCAAGATGCTATTGTTAATCGCATTGGCAACATGGATCCGCCGTCGCAAGCTCTCGGAGCTTATTACGTTGCGCCACACTTCAGTAAGTTTACTGACGAAAACAAATCTCGCATTCTTGATCAGGCCATTGGATTGGCTTCTTCTGATCCGGATGGCAATGTCAGGATGATGGCATCCAATGCTATTCTCAACATGTATCAACAGTTAGACGCAAACCAACAGGCCCAAGCTCACTCAGTTTTTCCCGGCATGCAAGACATCTTGCCGCACATGCCGCCGCCGCAGCATGCAGCAGAGGAACGGAGTGCGAATCTGGACGGCCACATAGCAGGTATTGAGGCTGCAGTCCGTGATACAGTAGGCCCGCAAACCTCGTATGAACAGCTGCAGCGGGGTGCTCAAATCGGGCGGTCCATAAACCACGCCTTCAATCACGCCCGAGAGGACCTAATGGAGGCCACCAGAAGCAGAGATCGCTCCGGCCGTTGAGGTCTCGGCCATGGTACAGTGACGCTTTCTCTCCCGAATTCCGTTTACGGCCTTGCCGTTTCCAATTCGCTGGCCGTTGACGTACCTGCTTAGTGTAACTTTCAAAAACCACGTCTGCCGGGTGATGCGCTGCAAGCATCGCACCACCCGCTGCGGCATCGATCTGTCGAGCGGCGACATCGCGCGACGCCGGTTCGGTCTCTGAAGCACGCGCAGCATTAGCTACGGCTAATCCGGCAATGGAACAATGCTTTCAACAAAAACGACGCCCCCCAACATAGCCATTAGCATCGCGTGCTCACTCGCCGTGGGCTTCTGTGCGGCAAGTCTTTACGCAACCTTCCGCCACGGCGGCAGCGGCGAGGCTCTGATGGCGTTTGATGTCCGTGCCTTTTGGTTTGAGACGCCCTTCTATTTGGGTTTCGCAACCCCCGTTTTCTATCGGGGCGCGGCTATCGTGCTCTCGACGTCCGCGGTCGTCTTGCTGATTCAGCAGATCGTATTGCGCCGCAAGCTCGAACACCACGGGACGGCTCGTTGGGCTCGAGTGGATGAAATGCGACGCACGGGATATCTGCGACGATACCGTGGCGTGACAGGGCCGGTGTTTGGGAAGACAAGTGGCCCTTTCTGGCCTGGCTACTACCTGACCAATGGCGAGCAGCCTCACAGCCTCATCGTTGCACCGACCCGCGCTGGCAAGGGCGTCGGCATAGTCATTCCAACGCTACTTACATTCAAAGGCTCGGTGATAGCTCTGGACGTCAAGGGGGAGCTCTTTGAGCTCACCTCGAGGGCGCGCAAAGCCGCAGGTGACGACGTGTTTAAATTCGCGCCGCTGGATTCGGAGCGGCGCACAAACTGCTACAATCCGCTGTTGGATCTTATAGCGTTGCCTCCACAGCAGCAATTCACCGAAGCCCGCCGCTTGGCCGCAAACCTGATTACGGCCAAGGGGGAGGGCGCGGAAGGTTTCGTCAGCGGCGCGCGAGATATCTTTGTCGCGGGAATCCTTGCCTGCATCGAGCGGGGCACGCCAACAATCGGCGCCGTCTATGACCTCTTCGCCCAGCCGGGGGAGAAGTTTAAGCTCTTCGCGCGACTCGCCATGGAGACCCAGAACAAAGAGGCACAACGCATCTTCGACGACATGGCGGGGAACGATACGAAAATCCTAACCTCCTACACTTCCGTGCTCGGCGATGGCGGGCTCAACCTGTGGGCGGATCCCGCTGTAAAGGCGGCCACAAGTCGCTCGGACTTTTCGGTCTATGATCTTCGCCGTCGCAGAACGTGCATCTATCTTTGCGTTGGTCCGAACGACCTTGAGGTGATCGCGCCTCTGATACGCTTGTTTTTTCAGCAAATCGTTTCAATTCTGCAGCGGTCGCTGGCCCGCCGGGATGAAAAGCACGAGGTTCTCTTCCTGCTCGACGAGTTCAAGCACTTGGGTAAGCTGGAAGCGATCGAGACCGCAATCACGACTATCGCGGGCTACAAGGGGCGTTTCATGCTCATCATCCAAAGCCTTTCGGCACTGACGGGGGCTTATGGAGAGGCTGGCAAGCAGAATTTTCTCAGCAATACCGGACTGCAAGTGTTCATGGCCACGGCTGATGACGAGACTCCGAACTACATTTCCAAGGCCATCGGTGAATACACGTTTGAAGCCAAATCGATTTCCCACAGCCAGGCGCGAACGTTCGACTGGACCATTCAGAATTCACATCAAGGTGCACCGCTATTGCGTCCCGAACAGGTTCGGCTGCTCGATGACGACTACGAGATTGTTCTCATC
>NZ_JAMYOR010000109.1:0-8818 GCF_040319965.1 Mesorhizobium sp. M0830
AGCGTAAGCGCCTCAAAGCCCTCATGAACCCGACCTACCGCCAAGCCGTCCTTGCAGGTTAACGATTCATGATTTCGCCCTGGCGGAGACGCGCTTCGCGATTGTCTTACGCAAACCATTCCACCCAACGGCAGCAGAGGAATTATCATGACCTTTCGCAACGGGCTCGACTCGCTTCTTCGTCCCGAAGATTCGGTCCTCGTCCTTATCGACCACCAGCCCTATCAGCTTGCCAACCTCAACAGCCACGATCCGCAAGCCGTGGTCAACCTCACGACCGCGCTGGCGAAGCTGGCAAAAGCCTTCAATGTTCCGACCGTTCTCACCAGCGTGATCGCGGGTCGCGGTGGCCTCCTCTTCAAGCAGATCACCGACGTATTTCCGGGCCAGGAGGTGATCGACCGAACCTGGGTGAACACCTGGCAAGACGAGAAGGTGGTGGAGGCGGTCAAAGCGACCGGCCGCAAGCAACTCATTATCGCGGGCCTTTGGACCGAAGTTTGCGTCGCGATGCCGGTCATCCAGGCCGCCGGCGAAGGCTGGGACGTGACAGTAATTACCGACGCGTCGGGCGGGATTTCGAAGGAGTCTCACGAGGTTGCCATCCAGCGGATGATCGCGGCTGGCGCGAACGTGATGACCGTGATGGCGCTCGCTGGCGAATGGCAGCGCGACTGGGCGCGCACCGAGCATGTCGAGGAACTGACCGAGATCCTCATCCAGCACTTCGGCGGCAGCGGCATCGCATATCTGTGGGAGCAGCAGCTCCTCAACACGCCAGTGGCTGGCTGATCGCGGCGGATAAGGGGGGGGCAGCTCGATGGACTGCTACAAAGCAGATCGGGTGTTGGCCCCCGTCACGCCCCCTCGCCATGTTGCACAGAATTATCCCGCGCATCAAACACGGGGCTGCCGTGTTCGCCGCCGTCTTCGACGCCTATCGGGCGGACTGCGGCGTTCTTGGCGCCTCCTCCACCTAATGCCTATAGCCTTCATGCCGGTCGCGGCCGAAGCGCAGGTCTCGACGGATCTTCAGCGTGCCCCAACGCTCACTAACGAACGGTATTCGGAGGATTGGTCCAAACTCGCCGATCCCGCAAATCGGACGGGACGGTGGACTGAGCCGTTCAAATACATCCCGCTGAACGACGATGGCTCAATCTACCTAACGACGGGCCTAGAAGCACGGTCGCGCTACGAGGGCTATACGAATGTGAACTGGGGATCGGCGCCGGACGATCGCTTTGTCTGGCACCGTTTCATGCCCTACGCTGATCTCCATATCGGAAAGACGCGGTTCTTCGCGCAGCCGATCCTCTCCACGATCACTGGCACCGACCGTGCCTTGCGACCGGTCGACACGACGGGCACAGATCTGCTGCAGGGCTTCGGCGAGATCGAGGTGGATGTGGCGGAGCACACTTCGCTGCGAATGTCGGCAGGACGAAAACTGGTGTCTCTGGGCGCGGGGCGCTTTCTCGACACGCGCTATGGTGTGAACATCCCGCAAGCCTTCGACGGCTTCGATGCAACGCTGACGAGCGAGACCCGGCAGTTGACGGCGCTGTATTTCCGTCCGGTCGACAACTCACCAGGCGATTTCGACGATCGCACCTCGCGCCAAAAGGCGATCTGGGGTGCCTATGCAACGCAGTGGCTGTCCGAGGATCGGGCGACCGGGTTCGACGTCTACTATCTTGGCTTCCGAGACCGCAACGCGATTTTCGATCAGGGTGCCGGAAAAGAGACAATCCACACCGTCGGGAGCAGGATATTCGGAAACAAAGGGCCTTGGTATTGGAATGTCGAGGGCGCACTCCAGCGCGGGACCTTCTCTGGTCATCGTGTAGCGGCTTGGGGGCTCGGTGGCCAAATAGGCTATCGCTTTCTTGAAACGCCGCTGCAGCCTGACATCAGCCTCACGGCCGATGTGATTTCGGGGGATGACGATCCGAACGATCCGACGCTTGGGACGTTCAATCCCCTCTTTCCCAGAGGCAAGTATTTCGGCGCCTTGTCTCCGATCGGGCCGCGCAACCTGATCCATGTCCGCCCGGCCATCACCGTCCATCCGTACAAGGACGTCGCGGTCTCGCTGGTGGGCGCGGCTTACTGGCGACAGAGCTTGAATGACGGGATTTACGGTCTCCCGGGAAATCTCGTTCGCAGCGGCCAAGCCAGCGACGAGCGCTTCATCGGGAAGCAACTCGAACTGACTGTAGCATGGCAGGCTACGCCCGAGCTGAACCTGTCGGTGTCGGCGAGCGTCTTCGATCCCGGGGCGTTCATCAAGGACACTGGTCCTGCGAAGACCATCACAATGGTCGGCGCCATGACGACCTTCAGGTTTTGATCGTGCGGTCGTTGGCGCTCCCGGTGTTCGGTCCAGCCGCGTCGGCACTGGGGCTTGATCGGTGGCTGCCTCATCGGCCCTGCCGAGCAGGATTTCTACTTCGCTCTCGCATTCTCATTTCCAAGGAGGGCTATCATGGCCGACTTCGTTCCGCCCGTGCACAATGATGCTTCGCCCTTCGCCGACATGCGAGGCCACCACGTCGCAGTGCGCACCCCCGACTTCGAGACCGTCAAGCGGTGGTATGTAGAGACGCTCGACTTCCGACTGGTCGCCGAATGGGACTACGCTGACCAGAAGCTTGCATACATCGCTCCGCCCACTGATGACCATTTTTGCATCGAGATCCTGGGCGGCGGCGAGCCGGCCCCGCAGAACGTGCGACCCTACACCGATCTGGGCAGCAGCCTCGCCTATGCCGGTTATCACCATTTCTGCCTCGAGGTCGCCAGCGTCGACGTGACCATCGGAAGGCTCCGCGAGCGCGGTGTGACGATCGTGAGCGAGCCGTTCCTCGTCGAAGCCGTAGGCCGCCGGCTCGCCTTCTTCGCCGACCCCTTCGGAAACCTGGTCGAACTTGCCGAGGTGCTCGCTTGATTCCCGCCAACGTCGATTGGTCGCCGCGGAGCGCGGGCGGCCAGCCCCTCAGCGCAAGCGGCATCTGCGGCCGGGCGCGATCAATCAACGCCCGACCGGCTCAGCCGAGCAGGCGTTCAGCTTGAACCGAATGGAGCCCCCCAATGGAAATCGGTATCGACAGCTTTGCCGCGATCCTGCCTGATCCCACGACCGGCGCGCTGCCGTCGGCGACCGATCGCATGGCCGACCTGCTTGACGAAGTCGAGGTCGCCGATCGGGCCGGGCTCGATGTCTTCGGCATCGGCGAGCACCATCGCGCCGAGTTTCTCGATTCCGCGCCAGCAATCATCCTCGCCGCCGCCGCGGCCCGCACCAGCCAAATCCGACTGACGAGCGCCGTGACGGTGCTGAGCGCCGCCGATCCGGTCCGGATCTTCCAGGAGTTCGCGACGCTGGACCTGATCGCCGGGGGCCGCGCTGAGATTGTCGTCGGGCGGGGCTCGTTCGGCGAAGCCTATCCGCTGTTCGGTGCGGACCCGCGGGACTATGACGAGCTCTTCGCCGAGAAGCTCGATCTGCTCCTGAAGCTGAACGAGACGACCTATCCGATCTGGAAGGGTCGCTTCCGCGCGGCACTGGAGGGACAGGGCGTCTATCCGCGTCCCCATCAGCCGCGCCTGCCGCTCTGGATCGGCGTCGGCGGCACGCCGCAATCCTTCGCTCGCGCCGGCACGCTCGGCCTGCCGCTGATGGTGGCGATCATCGGCGGCACCTTCGAGCGCTTCCGGCCGCTCGTCGATCTCTATCGCGAGGCCGGCACGAGTGCCGGGCATAGCCCTGACAAGCTCAAGGTGGGCGTCCATGCGATGGGCTTCGTCGGCGAGACGAACACGGCGGCCAGGGAGGCGTTCTTTCCCGGCTGGGCGCATCTGACAGGGAGGATCGGCCGCGAACGCGGCTGGCCGCCGCCGTCGCGCCAGCAATTCGACGCCATGGTGGGCCCGGAAGGCGCGTTCCTGATCGGCGATTCGGCGACGGTCGCAGCCAAGATGCTTCAGGCGAGCGAGGTGCTGGGCGGTGTCTCGCGCATCACCTTCCAGATGAGCACCGCCTCGCTCGAAACGGCGGCGATGAAGCGTTCGATCGAACTTCTGGGCACTGAAGTCGCGCCGATCGTCCGGGCGGCCACGCACAAAACCGAGAAGGCGACCTGATGGCTGAAGCGAGCTTGGGGCAGACGATCGCTCCTGCGATTGTCCTGATGGGAGCGGCCGTGGTTGCCGTGCCGCTGTTCCGGCGGCTCGGCCTCGGATCGGTCCTCTCTATCCGGGGCTGATCGAGCTCCACAACCATCTGGGCTACGACATATTGAGGCTGTGGGATGTCCCCAAGCGCTATTGCAATCGCGGCCAGTGGCAAGGCTCGCCGCCCTACTAGGCCGGGGTGAGCGGACCAATGGGCGTGCTGGGCAAGACGCCCGGCGTGGCACCGGCGATTGCCCGCTACACCGAGGCCAAATGCCTGATGGGCGGGACGACTACGTCACAGGGCATTACCCTGTTCAGCGCGCCAGGATTGGTGCGGTAGTACAGAGGGATGGTGCGGAATGTCGAGGAAAGTCTCGACAGCACACTGCCCGATGCCAAGGCGCGCATCCCGGACTACGCCGCCAAGGACAAGGACAATTTCCTCGGCTACCTGAAAGATTTTCCATGCCTCTTGATGCATCTCGGCGAGGGGATCGATGCGAGCGCGCGCAAGCATTTCCTCGACCTCGAGATCAGCCCCAATGTGTGGGCGATCGCGGCATCACTGACCGGCATTCACTGCAACGCGCTGACGCGGCCCGATTTCGACCGGTTGGCCGGAGTGCGCGCAGGTATGGTGTGGTCGCCGCTGTCGAACCTCATGCTCTATGGCCAAACGGCCGACATCAAGGCAGCGCGCGGCGGGCGTGCGGATCGGGCTCGGATCGGACTGGTCGCCGAGCGGCAGCAAGAATTTGCTACACGAGCTGAAGGTGGTGCGGGTGGTGAATGCCGTACAGGCGCTCGGGTTCTCCGATCGCGATATCGTGGCGATGGCGACCATCGTGGCGGCTGGCCTATTGCGGTGGGACCGCTATCTCGGCTCGATCGAAGCGGGGAAATATGCCGATCTGGTGCTGGTCAGGGGCAAAGCCGGCGATGCCTATGAACATCTGCTGAAAGCGGACGAGACCAGGATCGACCTCGTCGTGATCGACGGCGTGCCGCGCTATGCGACCAAGAAACTGACGGCGGGGTTTTCGGGAACGGGGGAGGAGGTCAGTTTTGCGGGTGAGACGCGCTATCTCATCTCGACGATGCCAATGCCGACGAGATCGTCGCGGGGCTGTCGCTGAAGGCCGCCACCAAGACGCTGAGCGATGCAATGAAGAACTTACCAACCCTGGCAAAGAAGCAAGCCAAGCTGCCGCCGCCTCCATCATTGACGCAGATGGCTCTGGGCGGCGCACAACGGAGGTTGTTCGGGCAGGGTCCAATCCCGCGGGCAAACTGGACTCTCGTTTTGGACCAGGACGAGCCATCCGACGAAAACTTGCGCCCACGATTCGACAGCGTGGCACCGCTGCCCGGAACGATCCGCATGTCCGCGGTGCCGACAGCCACAATGGGGCCGATGGTTTTGAAGGCGCTGGAACTAGATGAACTGACCGTCACGGGCGATCCGGGCTATTATCCCGCGCTTGCCGGGCAGCGCAACATTCCCCAGACGATCAAGGACGGGTTGAAGCCTTGAGGTCGGTAGGAAAACCGGAATTTTCCACCAGTCTACCGCACGAGGGCCTCGTCGAGGATCGACCTTCTGATCGACGACATCCGCGAAGAACTGCGCGGCCGCCCCTACGATCTGGTCGCGGTCGCCGGCGGCTGGAAGCATCTGACCCGCCCGGCCTGTGCCGACGCCATTCGAGCCGCTGTCGGCAGCAGTGAAAGGGCGGTCGACCTGACGCAGTCCGAGTTACTGGTGCTGATGTGCATCGCCGACTTTCAGCCGATCACCCGCGCCAAGCTTTCGTCCTTCTTCGGCAAGGAAGTTTCTCGCGACCTGGTCGGCCATCTGCGCGGCGCGAAGCTGATCGCTTCGGGCCCGCGCAGCCCAACACCGGGCGCGCCCCACACCTACGTCACGACCAAGGAATTCCTTTTGGAGGTCCGGCTCGACACGCTGCGCGATTTGCCGGATTTCGAAGCGCTTGAGGACGCGGGGCTGCTCAGCAAGGAGAAGCTGCCGGCGGGCGACATCATGCCGGAGTTTTCCGACGGCGAGAAACGCCATCTCGACATGGAGAGCGACGATTGAGCAGCCGAGCGAGAACGGACAGGCTAGGGCTGGAGGGGTGCGTTCGAATAGAACGTGTTCGGCGACACCGAGAGTATGGCCGCGCTGAGGCGTGCCCCGGCCGCGTCCACCTTCTTTCTCGTGCGACCATTGATGATCATCTCGGCGCCTGCGCTGCGAAGCCTGTGAGCCATAGCGAATCCGATGCCCTGGGAGGACCCGGTAATGAGGGCGACTTCGTATAAAATCTCGACCTTCAACTTTCTTCTCGTCGCACGGCGCCACTGGACGGCGCCGGAATCTGGCGGAGAAAATCTCACGCCGCCACGTCGAGACTGTCGAAAGCGCCCCGGTGCGAAGCAACGAAGTCCTGCACGGTCATCGGCGGCACGCCGGTCACCTCGGCGATGAGCTTGTCGGCGCCGGAAAAGATGCCGTTCTGGTAGTCGACGGCGATCGCGCAGAAATGTTGGACGAGAAACGCCGGAAGGCCGAACTTTTCGAGGCGGTCGCGATACTCGGGGATAGTCAGAGGCTGGTAGCTGATCGTTCGGCCGAGCACTTCGCTGATGGCAGCGGCGATGCCGCGCTGGTCCAGCTCGGTCGGGCCGTGGAGGGTGTATGTCTTGCCGACATGTGCGACCGGATCCGCCAGGAGCGCGGCGATCAGGCGTGCCTGATCCTCGGCCGCAATCGGGGCATGGCGCCCGGCGCCATAGGGCAGGTCGATGATGCTTTGCTCGACGATCGTCTTGCGCGCGAACGGATAGAGCAGCCATTGCGAGAAGAAGGTCGGCCGCAGATGCACGGTCGGAACGCCCGACCAGTCAAAGACCCGCTCGGCGATCCAGTGATCGCGCGCCGCGTGGCTCTTTGAATCCTCGCGCGCCGAGATCTGCGACATGTTGATCACGGCCTTCAGCCCGGCGCGCTCGGCCGCATCGGCGAAGTATGCCGTCGTCTGGATGATGCCAGGACGCACCGGATAGCAGAAATAGGCGGCAGTAGCGCCGTCCGCTGCCCGGATCGCATCGTCATGCTCGAAGAGATCGCCGATAACGACCTCCGCGCCTTCCCGCCGCAGCGCCTCAGCGCGCGCATCCTCCTTATGAACCAGCGCCCTCACGGCGTGGCCCTTTTCGAGAAGGCGTTGGACTGTGTAGCGACCGGTCTCGCCCGTTGCGCCGGTGACCAGGAATTTTTCAGTAGTCATCTTCTATCTCCGTGTGGGTGGTGGAAAACTGTGTAATTACACAGTTTTGGTGAAAAAAGGGGCTACTCCCCCAGGTTCAGTACGAGAATCTCGTTACGGATCCGAACGGCGCGATCCTGCCCGACTTCCTGCTCGAACGCGGCTTGCGCGCTTTTCCAGAGAGAAACCGCCTCCGCCACCTTTTCCAGGCCCGAGCGGGAAAGCGTCACGTCGAAAGAGCGGCCGCTTTCAGGCTTGCCGGCGACAACCCAGCCGGCAGCCTGCAGCGGCTTCAGTGCGCGAACCAGGGTCGTCCGCTCCATGATCAACATTTCCGCCAGTTTGGTGATCTTCAGCGTGTCGTAGGCCTCGAGCAGCGACAGGATCGAGAATTGCGAGACGGACAGTCCGGCTGGCGCAAGATGGCTGTCGTAGAGACGGCTCAAATGCCGCGCGCTCTGGCGAGCAGCGAGGGCATAGCAGAGATGAGGACCACTGGGCGTCGGCATGCCCTCCATTTAACTGTGCAATTGCACAGTGTCAACCCCGTCGCTTGCCGCCCGCCTTCCCGCGTCGGATCAGGTCAGAAAAATCTGTGCGGCGATGGCCTCGTCCATCGAAGCCCTTGTGTATTGTGTAATTACACATTAACTTGCCGTCGAGACCGATGTCGAGCCCCAGCCTGCGCTCCTCACGGTCCTACCAACAATCTGAGCAACCGGAGTAGCGAGGATGTCGAGCGATAAACAAGAAAAGCACCCTTTCCTGGACGACCTTGCAGACGACGCGGAGTTGAGCGGAACCGTGATGCGTCGTTCAGTTTCGGGACGCGATCATATCAAGCGCTTGGTTGAAGCGGTCGGCACGCTCTACGCCTCGCAGACGCCGACCTTCTATGGAGCGATTGGCCAACGTCACTTCCTGCAATACCAAGCCACGCTGCGGAACGGCCTGAAGCTCGAAGCGGTCGGCGTGATCGAACGTGACGATGCCGGCTTGGTGCAACGTGTGACGATGACGTTCGCGCCATTGGACGCCGCGGTGGTCGCTGTCGGCGGGATTGGGCGGCATCCTTCAGCAAGAATTTGGCGGCGATCTTTTCTACGACGGGACGACCAACGAGGTCGCCGCGCTCTGAGAGGAAGATCAGAACTGGGCCAAGACACAGAGGCTTTCTAGAGCGGGATTTCACCGCCGTTGGACCGTTTGCCGACATTTGGGCTCTTCAGGTCCGAAGATGGGGACGGGCTGCGGCCGGCCCCCGCCTTCACATAATGTACGGCGTTAGCCCGGATATCTCACACAGTTGAAGTGCATCGGGGCTCCGAATCAAGGAAAATGCTTCTGCGACAAAGACTTACCTTGAGCAG
>NZ_JAMYOR010000110.1:0-8600 GCF_040319965.1 Mesorhizobium sp. M0830
CTCAAGGTAAGTCTTTGTCGCAGAAGCATTTTCCTTGATTCGGAGCCCCGATGCACTTCAACTGTGTGAGATATCCGGGCTAGCGCCGCCGCCTGGAGGGTCGTCCTACATATTGCTGCAGGGCGGCACCGGCGGTCTCGGCTTGTGCGGTGTCGTCTGGCGCATCGGCCAGTTGGGTGCGACGGAGCGACTTGCCAAAGAGTTGGCGATTGGCTTGATTGGAATGGTTGGCGTGGCAGCCCGCCGCTTCAGCAAAGCCGCAGACATCTTGGCCACAAGATCTCTAACTTCCATAGGCGTCTCCTCCCGAGAAACGCCCGCCCGCGGATTATCCATAGCACAGTCGCGAGCCCGCCAGCGTTAAAGTTTGACATGGCGGCAGATGACCGGGGGGCGAGGTCCACAATCCATGCAGCGTCGCCGGTGGGCACCGCGGCGATTTCCAGGCGGACCGGAGGAACGAGACGCCGGGCAGCTTCAACCTACGCGAAGTCATTCATTGCTGCTGGGGGGATCCATCAAGCGGTCTGTGGCCTCGACCAGAAACCGCATCCTGCTGCGGAGCGCTATATTCGCGGCCAGCATTTCTTCTGTTCGTTTAATCGCGATCTCAGTCCGGTTGATGCGCTGCTTCGCACTCGCGACTTCCGAGGTCAAAATATCAGCCGCCATGCCGTGGCCTTGGGGTTCCATGGTATCCATCATGATTTGGTAACTCATGGCGAACCGGTTCGTTCCGTAGCTACTGCGCGATGCGTGGCCCGGCTTTCATTGAGATCAAAAAGCCGGGCCATCGGCCTCCGATCAATAGTCGCTATCGCTGTTGTCGTCCTGCTGGATGATTACGTGACGGTGGCGATGGAGGGGACGATCGACCGATCCGGTGATCATCACGCCCGAGCGGTGATGCCGGCGCCCCTGGTCGTAGAAGGTCACCTGACCATGATGACGCCGATGCAGACGCTGGCCGTACTGATTGATCATCACTGCGTTGTCATTGTTCCAATAATGGTGACGGTGGTGCCGGTGGCTTTGGATGACGATGGAATCATCCGCCGAAGCGACCGCAGGCGCGGCCAAGCAAAGCGCCAAGGCGCTCATAATCAGGGTGGCTCTCATTATCAATTCTCCGAAAAATTAAGATGCCCTTCGCTGGGTAAACATTGCTCGTACGCTTTGGTTCCTGCCTCGGAAGGTGGCTGGGACGGCCAGCAGCCTGTCGGGGGCGCTGTATGACGGTGGCCCCACACTCGACTGCCGAGGCGTCGACAACACCGATCTGGAATACGAACCTAGACTGCATAAGTCGCCGTTACCTATACGGACAGTTTCATTGCCAGGTCGATTGATGGTGCCGGCTCATCGACACCACGGCCAATGTGATGCTCACCATGCAGCGGGCGATCCTCGGCGGCTTCGCTGCCACGTCGAAGAACGCCTTGTACTACCGCAAGATCACGCTGACGGCGCCCGTGGCCAGCTCCTCGCTGCCGGGGCTTTCAGCATGATCGCCAGGCTCGCCTCCCTCCTGTCCTCTAGCATCGTGCTGGCGCTGCCGTGGTAGCCGCTATGATTTCATCCGGTTTTCAGATTATTGTCGCGCTTGACCCATTGGGGAGGGCTGGCGTGAAACGCGACATGGAATTGATCCGGGAAATCTTGCTCGCAGTGCAGTATCGAACCGACTTGACACCAAAACCGCTGACACTGGAAGGCCATGACGAAGTGGTGGTTGGCCGTCATATCGAGATGCTTTCCGCGCGGGCTTCATCGAAGGGCCGCCGTCCAGACGGATCAACGCGCCCTATGCGCTTGTTTTCATGAAAGACTTATCTTGGGAAGGTCGCGACTTCCTTGCGGCTTTGCAAAACAAAGGCGTCTGGAACCAGATAAAGCAGTCGTTTTCTGCCGCCGAATTGGCCGGGTTGCCCCTCAGTGTGGTGAAGGATCTCGGTCTTGGTCTACTGAAAGAGTGCGCCAAATCCAAAGTTGGTTTGATCACCGGTTAGCCTTGCGCATAAGTCTCCACTTATGCAATATCGTGTTCCAACCGCGGCGCGGCATGCTGGCACGGACAGACCCTCTTCCTCGCGATATCCTCTCCGGCATGGTCGTCGATCCTCGCGTGAAAGCGCTTTGCCAGGAATTTGACGTCAGGATCGTCAGCAAATCGGCCTACCCGCCTCCGGGAGAGACCCGAGCCGTCGCCACGATCCGGCGGATCATCGATCGCCACGGCGTCGAACATGCTCGCCTCGTCATGTGCATCCTTGCTGAAGGGCAGGGCAACAACGCCCTGATAGACGAAACCTCCCTGACGGCGATCTCTGACCTGCTGCGCGCCTGTCCCGACCTGGTCGAGCAACACACCACGGCGCTGCTCGAGATGTTCGATTTGATCCCGCTCGGGCCAATGATGGCGCTTGCCCACGAGCTCCGCGGGATCGTTCACCAGGGCCATGCGCTCGCGGGCATGATTTACATGATGGCGCGGCAGCGACAGGGGGCGCCCCACATGTCGACAATCGCATCCGAGCGAGCGAGGCCGCAAAGGGTCGATCAACTGGTGCTCGGCGCTCCGAAGATCGCAAGCTGGCGATCGGGCACCAGCTGCTGGAGGCCAAGGCATCATTGCCGCGCGGTCATTTCGGGCCTTGGCTGGACAAGCAGGAAGGTCTTTCCCGCCGTATGGCGCATCAGTGTATGGCACTGAGGGCAAGGCAGGGCGATTGTTGACGCGCTTCGAGCAAACGACACAGGCAGTCACTTCTTGCAATCTGGAAGCTTCTTCAAGGCATCGTTCGCTTCCGCCTCGGTCTTATATGTGGCCTTCGTAAGCTCTATGACCAGGGTTCCGTCTGGCTTCTTTGTCACCACCTCGCACTGCTTCGAAACGGCATCCTTTGCGGCCCAATATTGGGTAGTGTCTGCAAATGCGGAAGCTGGAAATTGAATGAGCAGCGCTATAGTTGTTGCGATTTGGCGTACCATTTTTGTACTCCCCTTTGGATCAAATAACAGAACGTGCGGCTTTGGGCTCTGTTCCCTAGAAGGAACCTGCGTTCACGCTGGCCATAAGCGGGCGCCGGACGCGCGGGACGCTTCGGCGGTCAGCGGAAACGCGCATCGGCAGGCTTCCCTGTGGCGGCTTACGGTTTGATACTGGGGGAAGGCGATTTCATCATCACGCGCAATTGCATCTGATCGATAGTTGCGACTATGGCCGCAGCAATCGCTTCCGCCTCATGGATCAGCTCCGGCCCATAGAGCCCGTTGACCACCTCTTCGCTCGGCAGCACGCCGGGCGGGCAGTGCTCCTCGATTGTACGCCGGATGAGCGTCAACGCTGCCCGGCATTCGTCGGTCTGGATCTCCATAACCAATGAAACATGTATTGAAGCTAAAATGTTCCCGGAACCGATTGCCGATCTTGTGGCTTAAATCGCGGTTTTGTGATTCCTGTCCATGCGTTTGAAGTTCGTCGCGCTTTTGATGCCGACCTTGGTGGAGAAGCCTCCGGAGGGCGATAGCTGGATTCACGAGGTCAAGTTCGACGGGTACCGGTCACAGCTTATCATCGATAAAGACGGCACCAGGATTTACACGCGCAACGGCCACGACTGGGCGGCGAAGTATCGCGACCGGTAAACGAAAGCTAAGAGCCTCGGCGCGGAAAGCGCCATCGTCGACGGCGAGATCATGGTGTTTAACGAAGCCGGCCTGTCCGATTTCGGCGAGTTGCGCAAGGGGATCACCCGCCAGCAGCATGACCTCTCTTTCGTCGCGTTCGACCTGGTGCACCTCAATGGACACGATCTGCGCGACATGGCGCTGGAGGAGCGGCGCGAGATCTTGGTCAGCATGATCGAGCCGGGCGGGAGCATCCAGTTCAGCGAACCTCTGCCGGGTGATGCAAAGGCAATCTATCACCTGCCCTCGAGGCCGGCCTCGAGGGCATGGTGTCGAAGCGGCGCGACAGCAAATACCGGAGCGGGCCGTCGAGCCACATGGGCGGCGGGGGTTCGCTACGGCCGCGGGCGCGACGCCGAACACGTACCGGTCGTGAAGTTCTTCAATCCACTCGGCGAAGGAGCCTGACTCGCAACCGCGCTGGATGCCGATGGCGACACCATGTTCGGTCTCGCCGATCTCGGCTATCCGGAGCAGGGCAGTTTCTCGTGTCCTTGAGATGACTTCGATCCGGCTGCCCTTCGGCATGGGCATCGAGCGCGGCATCCTCTTTGGCACCGACCTGCCGATTTCGGTCTGGGCAGAGGCCGCCCGCCGGGTCGGAAACCTTCGCGAGCCGAACGCATCTCTACCACGCCGCCCAGCATGGCCGGGACGGCAAGTGAGATCTCACCTTGAAATCCGCAAAGCCGCAGATGCGCAAAGTCGTGTCTGCGGCCCTGTCCCCCTCTGGATCTTCGGTGTGCGGCGCAGTCCTCAGAGTGAGAGGGCTGCGCCCGTCTTTTTTGACGGGGTGGAGGTCGAGAGAGTCTCGGTCGCCCCGTCGCGGAGATAATCCCATGGCTACGCCCAAGCAGACGATCACCCTCACGCTTCACGTGACATCCCCTTCAACAAGCTGATGCTGAGCCAGTCCAATGTCCGGCGCATCAAGCGCGGGGAAACGATAGAGGACCTCGCCGCGTCGATCGCACGGCGCGGCCTGCTCCAGAGCCTCTCCGGCCGTGCTGGATGGCGAGGGTAACGAGACCGGCATGTTTGAGGTGCCGGCTGGCGGGCGCCGCTATCGCGCGCTGGAACTGCTGGTCAAGCAGAAGCGCATGATCAAGACCGAGCCAGTTCCCTGCGTTGTCAGCGACGCTCACAGCGCGGTCCCGATCGAGGAGGATTCGCTGGCCGAGAATTTTCAGCGCGAAGATTTACATCCGCTCGACATGTTTCGCGCCTTCCAGACCCTTCACGACCAGGGCGCGAGCCATGAGGAGATTGCGGCACGCTTCTTCGTCTCCGCAACATTCGTGCAGCAGCGCCTGAGGCTGGCCAGGGTTTCGGCCAAGCTGCAGGAGGTTTACGAGCAGGATGGCATGCAGCTCGAGCAACTCATGGCCTACCGTGACCGACGATCACACGCGTCAGGAGCAGGTCTGGGAGGCGCTCGAAAACTCCTGGTCGAAGGAGCCGCAGCAGATCCGGCGCCTGCTGAGTCAACTGAAGGTGTTCCGGGAAGTCTTGCGGGCCGGATCGACAAGGCGAGCGGCGGCAGCGCTCGGGATAAGCCAGCCGGCTGTCAGTCAACACGTGAAGCAACTCGAGATCACGCTCGGCATCACACTCTTCAAGAGATCAGCCAACCGCATCGTCCCCTTGCAGGAAGCCTGGGAACTCCTGCGAAACGTAGAACTTGCCCTGACGTCGCTCGATCGCCTGGAGGCGTCGATCTTCGCTATGAAGAACGAGGAAAAGCAACGGATTGCGATTGCCGCGCCCTCTGTTTTCGGCTTCGTGACCTTGCCCAAGGTCGTGGCGATTATCCACTCAAAGACCGCTTCGAATGTCCGGTCGATTTCGGGAAGCTACGAGCAGATCGGCGAGCACATCCTGGCTGGGCGCGCGGATCTCGGAATCTCGAGATTGCCCCTGGATCCACGCCTGTTTGAGTGGGCGCCGCTTGGATCCGCACGAAACGTATGCATCTTTCATCCCGACCACCGCTTTTCAAAACAGACCTGTATCGAGGCGCAAGACCTGGCAGGCGAAACGATCGTCGATATCGATCCCCAGTTCGCGGCCCACCAAATGAACTTTAATGCCTTGCGCTTCGCCGGCGTTGAGCCAGACATACTGGTGGAATTCGATTGCAACGGTCACGAAGCCGGATACATTTCGGCTGGCCTGGGCATTTCGATAACCAATGAGATCATTGCGCGTGAATACGCGGCATTTCATCTCGAAGCAAAACCGGTGGAACCGTCCGCGCTCTATCACTACGTTGCGATTTGGCAGAAGGGCAGGACCTTTTCGAACGCACTGAATGTGTCGCTCGAGGCAATCATCGCCGCGTTTTCCCAGATGCCGTCGGCTAGAGGGGGATCATCCCTTGAGGGCTAATGTACTCGGCAGCGGCTGCCATGGAACAAGAGGCAGGGTTCTTTCTGACGGAAGGCGATCGCTCCGCGCCCTTGAACAGAATGCGGGCTTTTGTGCAAAATAGCCCGGATGTCAGGTTGTCTTGATGCCGATCTTGCGGCGCTTGGCCGGCGCCGGCAACGTTACGGGTTCAGGCTCTACGGCCTTCCGTCCCAGGCCGATCGCCTTCGCCATCGCGGACCGCACCGCGGCATAGTTCGGCGCAACCATTGGGTAATCGGAGGGCAGGCCCCATTTCGCGCGGTACGCATCTGGCGTCAGATCGTAGTGGGTGCCTAAGTGCCGCTTGAGCGATTTAAACTTCTTGCCGTCTTCCAGACAGATGATGAAATCGGGCGTCACCGATTTCTTGATCGGGATAGCGGGTGTAGGCTTCTCTTCCGCTTTGGGTGGGCGCGCGCCCTGCAGCTTGCTGATCGCCTCATAGGTATCGGCAATTACGCGGGCGAGTTCCGCAACTGGAACCGGGTTATTGCTGACATAGGCGGAAACGATGTCAGCGGTCATCTCCAGCAATTCCACGTCGGACTCGATAAGATCTTCAGGCATTTGGCCGACCTTTCATCTGCTCTTCAGGTGCCGTAGCCCGATCTGCGTCAGCAGCCTCGCTACAGCAAAGCGCACCAGGTGCACAAGACAAGAAGTTACGATGGAACGCGGCTGGCGCATGGTCAGGAAACTCTGCATGAACCAGTTCGGGCGCGGCACCGCACAGCAATGAAGGTGCAAGCGCAATTGGGCAGGAGGGCGGACCCGCCATAATCCGTCGTGCGCTGGCAATTCGCCGGGAGATTGCCAAGCGGAAGGTTATGGAGAAACTGCCAACGGAGGCGGTGCGTCAAGGCTACGCGGTCCACGAAAATTTCGGGCGCTCTGTTTCTCTGGATGAGCTTAAGGGCAGAGAGCGGCAATAGGTGATCGCAACCAACCCCTCCGCCGCTCGTTCACCTATGCCCGAATTTTGAAATGGTGCGGACGCGGAGCCCTGCCTGAGCCTGGCCCGACCGAGTGATGCCCCCATCTCCCGATCGAACCGCACCGCGTCCTTGTGGTCGGCTTACCATGCCGTCAACGCCCGGGAAACGTCGCGTAAGGTAAAATGCCGGTGAACGATGAGCGCAACCAGCCCTCCGCCGCTCGTTGACCTATGCTGGGTTGATTCCTAGCCACTCCAAGACCCGCCCACCCTTGCTTATGTCGGGTGTGGGCCTTTTTGATCACATTAGCGGAACCTAATATTTAGCGACTGGTTTCTCTGGCGGCAGCACCCCTCGCTGCTGGTCAAGGTGCGCGACCCTTGGCCGGGCCCGCCTTTGCCCCGAGCTTGGGCGCGGGCCTACTCTCGGGCTTCCGTCGGCGGGCGTTTGATTCAGCCGTCCAATCCAAAATTGTGCCAGCCTGATCTTGCAATCAACTGCTCTGCCAAGATACCAAGCCGGTGCTGGGTAGATCCTAGCCAGTCCTAGCTATGCCCGTCAGCCGAAAGGTTGGCGGGCTTTTTAATCGAATGTTCACCGGTGCCAGTCATCATTACGGAGCGGCTATGTTACAATACCGCCCTACAAAAGCCCGTCGCTTTCCCCCGAAGCGACGGGCTTTTTGCATGGGACGACCACGCAGATAGGGATTGCCGCGAGCTGCCAACGCACGGAACCGGCCGTGCCTCTTGTCGTGGAACCTGATGGGCACGGGGGGTCGGCGCGCGTGCCTATCATCCGATCACCCGCTCAGAAATTTCTACCAAATATTCCCGACCCACATTAGGCTTCCCTGATGGTGTCCCTACGGTACGACTTGAGGAAGGAAGCGGATGAGTCCTGGATGGTGTTCGACGTGTTCACCGGGCTGCCGGCTGTGTACGAAGGCCACCAAGCCGTCGACCTCGACATGGAGTATGCCGATGATCTCGTGGTCTTCCTGAACGCTGTCGACCGGAAACGTAGGGTGGGTCGCCCGTGGTGACCTCTGATGGGAACCATACCGTCTCTGCAGTTTTAAGCGAGCCTTTTATGCGGCCGGCTTCAGGGCTGCCCTCAGCAGCATGCCGAAAAGGTCGCGTGGCTCGTCGGGATCGGCCAGCAGATCGAGCTCCTCGTAGAGGCCGGTCGCTTGCAACTGGTCGCGCACATAGCGCAGGGCCGAAAAATCCTCGATGGCGAAGCCGACGGAATCGAACAGCGTGATCTGCTTGGCGTCTCTCCGGCCTTGCACCTTGCCGGCGATTACTTGCCAGAGTTCGGTCACCGGATGGTCGAGATCCAGCTGCTGGATCTCGCCCTCGATGCGTGTCTGCGGCGGGAACTCGACGAAAATGTCGGAGCGCAGCAGGATGTCCTTGTGGAGTTCGGTCTTGCCGGGGCAGTCGCCGCCGACGGCGTTGATGTGAACGCCGGAACCAACCATGTTGTCGGTGAGGATGGTGGCGCACTGTTTGTCGGCGGTGACGGTCGTGATGATCCCGGCACCTTCAACCGCTTCCTGCC
>NZ_JAMYOR010000111.1:0-8166 GCF_040319965.1 Mesorhizobium sp. M0830
AAGGCGTTCGGAACGAATACGTTTGCCTGATGGGAGCGGTGTGAATCGAGAGGTTCACGCACCCTTCTGCGAGAGGCCGGCAGGTGAAATCCCTCCGGCCTACTCACCCGTCGACCAACACCAAGCTGACCAAACGCACCGGCTGGGCGCCGAAGGGCGAGCGCTTCAGGACGCATGCCCCATTCGGCAAATGCCAGACGCAGACCTTCATCGCCGGACTCCGATGCCACGGTCTTGTCGCGCCGTGGATCATCAACGCGCCGATCAATGCCGCCATCTCCGAACGCTACGTCGAAACCCAACTCGCTCCAGAACTGTCGTCCGGCGATGTCGTCATCAATGTCGGCTTCCACAAGAATGAGCGCGCCGTACAACTGGTTCGCCAAAGGGGCGCATTGCTCCTGTTCCTGCCGCCGTACTCTCCCGATCTCAACCCGTGTATGGATGGCTCCTGCGGGTCAAGGGTATCGGATCGGGTTTGGTGAACAGGTCGGTTGCGGCCATGTATACGGCGTCTGAATGTGCAACGGGATCGCTGCGCGCCCTGATGAATATCCGCTTGGAGAACAGGTCCCACTCAATCGAGCGCGCTCGAGGCGCTTCGGATTGATCGGGGTGTCCTGGTTCTTCGTCTCCGTTTGTTCGCCATCACCTCACTTTGCCCTGACCATTCCGAGAGCCTGTCAGGCTGACTTCGGCTCGTAACGCGATCCGTCCCTCAGGACGGCGAATATTGTTCGTGCCATGCGATGCGCCAAAGCGACGGCGACGATCTTCGTCTTCTTTCGCATCAGCATGCCCGATAGCCAGTCCGAGGTCGGCTCGCGCTTGAGTCTGCATCTGAGCATGATCTGCGCCATGGCGCCCAGATACAGCAAGCGTCGGATATAACGATTGCCCATCTTCGAGATCCGGCCCACCCTCTGCTTGCCTCCGGTGGAGTGCGGCTTGGGAGTGAGGCCGAGCCAGGCGGCATAGTCCCTTGCGCTGCCGAAATTGTCGACATCCGGCGTCGTCGCCGCGATGATCGTCGCCGACAGCATCCCCACACCTGGGATTGTGGCTAGACGCTGGCTTGTCTCGCTTTGCGCGTAGGTCTCTTCGAGCTCGTCGGTCAGCCGCTCGATCCGCTTGTCCGTCTCGGCCAACTGATCGAAGAGCAAACTCACAGGCATTCGAGCTACTTCCGGCAGTTGATCCAGTTGATCCTTCAGTCGATTGACGTTCTGCGCGCCCTTCGCCGCGATGACGCCGAACTCCGTCATGTGGGCCCGGATCGCGTTGCCGATCTGCGTGCGCTGGCGAACCAGAAAGTCTCGCGTGCGGTGAAGAACCAGAACCGACGAGCAGGCTTCGCTCGTGATGGCGACAAACCGCATGGAGGGGCGTGTCACGGCTTCACAGATGGCGGCCGCATCCGCAGCATCCGTCTTCCCGCGCTTCACGTAAGGCTTCACATAGGAGGGCGGCATCAGCCGGACGTCGTGCCCCATCTCCAGAAGCCTGCGCCCCCAATCGTGAGAACCTGCGCAAGCCTCCATGCCGATCAGGCATCGTGGACGCTTCTGGAAAAAAACCAGCAACTGGCTGCGGCGAAGCTGACGGCGTACGAGAACCCGACCGTTCCCATCGACACCATGGATCTGGAAGACACTCTTTGCGAGGTCGATGCCAACTGTGGCAAGTTCTGACATGGATGGCTCCTTTGCTCGGGACGACAACATCCCAACTATGGCGCAATGCGACGCCGGGAGCAGGAGCCATCCACACCATCAATCGAGATGGCCTATTCAAAACTCAAGGCGAGACTGGGAAAGAAGGCGGCCAGGACATTCGATGCTCTCTGCGACGGTCTCGGGATACATGCAACCTATTTGAGCCCGCCGAATGCAGAAACTCCTTCAAAAGCTGCTGAATATGAGGCCAATTAATCGCGACACGCTTTAGCGCGGCCGCGAAGGCAATCGGGGTGGCGGTGCAGAAGCACTAAAAAGCTATCCCTTCAGCTACCGGGTAGCTTAGGGCGACACAATCAGTCAGCTGAGCCTACAGGAGCCGTTACTAACGGATAACATTTAGTCGCTCGGTACATAACTTTTTGTTCCGTTGTTTTGTTCTTCCCGCGTCGCTAGCCTTCCTGGGCGCCAATCAACTAAACAAAAAACTGAATGGGAACGACCATGAAGAATAGCATAGGTGTAAGCCGCCGGACCATCCTCAAAACCGGCGCAGCGCTAGGAGGAGGAGTTCTAGCTTCCGGGATGACGCTCTCTCAGGCGATCTGGGCTGCCGAAGGCAAGGTCCTTATGGCGCGTTGCGCTGGAAGTCCCCAGAAGCTCGACCCACACTTCTATGTGTCGAGTATCGAAGTCGACGTGATGAATTGCATTTATTCGAAGCTCACACGCTTCAAGCCGGGCTCCGAATGGGGCTGGGAACTCGAGGCAGCAGAAACGGTCGAGCAGATAGACCCGACGCATATCCGCTTCCGCCTGAAGAAAGGCATCAAATTCACCGGCGGCCATGGCGAGTTAACGGCGAAGGACGTGAAATTTTCTTTCGAGCGCGCGATTAAACTCAACGCGCCGACGAAGCCTGAGTGGGGTCCGCTCGATCATGTCGAGATTGAGAATGACCATGCAGGCGTCATCGTATTCAAGACGCCATACGTGCCGGTTTGGATGATCAGCTTGCCCTATGCCGTCGGTCATATTCTTTCGGAAGATGCCGTGATGAGCGCATCCAAGGACGGCGGTGATTTTGGCATTAAGCCGCCAGCATTCTCTGGTCCCTATATACTTGCTGACTGGAAACCGAACCAGTTCTTGCTCTTAGAACGAAATCCGGATTGGTCTGGCCCGAAGCCGGGGTTTGATGAAATCCGCATTGTGCCAATCGGCGACGATAAAACGGCGGAGAGGGCATACCAAGCGAGTGACGTTGATTTCACTCGTATCAGTGTCGACTCTCTAGCAAAATTCAAGAGCGCCCCGCCGGCCGACACCAAGGTCGAGGAACATCCCTCGCTCTATTACTCCTGGATTGGCATGAATTTGGATCACCCGAAGCTGAAGGACATCAATGTCCGCAAGGCGATCCAGTGGGCGATCAATGTGCCGCAGATCCTGGATGCCGCCTATGCGGGCCAGGCAGCAGTGTCCACAGGCACTATTCCTCCAGGCATCGTCGGGCATCGCGATAAGGCGCTCGTTCCCCCAGAGGGCGATCTGGTAAAGGCCAAGGAATTTCTGGAAAAGGCTGGCGTAAGGGATCTCACCCTGACAATCGATTGTGAGAACGCGAGCACTTATTCGACCATAGCTCAGATCGTTCAGTCACAACTATCCCAAATCGGTATTGCGGTCGTGGTCAATGTCCAAGATTCCGGCTCGTTTTGGACACTCGGCATGGAATCGGATGGCGACCGCTGGAAGGATATGCAGCTCATCGTCAATCGCTACTCCAGCCTGCCGGACCCTCATTACTCGACTAGCTCGTTCGTGCAAGAACAAGTAGGTGTATGGAACTGGGAGCGCTTCCGCAGTGAGCGGTTTGATGAACTCAGCACCAAAGCCCTTGCCATAGCGGACCCCCAGGAGCGAGCGGAGCTGTACCAGGAGATGCAGGATCTGATGGAGGATTCCGGCGCCTACCGCTTCTTGACCCATGGGGCATCGCCAATCATGTACCGTAACACAAAAGTGCTGGCCTCAACGCGCCCGGACGGAGCCCCGCTCTTTATCGATTTCCAGCCGGTTTAGGCTCAAGCGATGTGATCGGGCGGAAATTATGTGGCTCTATCTCCTGAAACGAATTGTCCTCGCGGTCGCAATCATTGCGATCGCGGTGACACTTCTGTTCCTCATGATCCATGCCGTGCCTGGCGATCCTGCAGTAACTTTGCTCGGTCCACGGGCGACTCCAGAGATGAAGGCTCAAATCCATCAGCTAATGGGGCTGGACAAACCCCTTGCTATGCAGCTCGCCATCTTTTTTGGTAGGGTGTTCCATGGCGATCTGGGCTTCGACGCGTTTAGCCAGAGGCCTGTTAGGGAGATCGTCTTCGAGCAATTGCCCTATACGATCGAACTGATCTTCGTCTCGATCTTGTGGGCGGTCGCGATCGCAGTGCCACTTGGATGTTACTCGGCCATAAGGCGCAACTCTTTGATCGACCAGGTTGTCGGGATCATGGCGGTCGCCACGATCGCAATTCCTTCCTTCGTGATTGCGGTCTATGCGCTGCTGATTTTTGCCGTGACTCTGCGCTGGCTGCCAGCGATCGGTGTCGGCAATGGATTTTGGGATGGACTTGCCTATCTCATTCTCCCAGCGTTCGCCATGGGGATTGGCTGGGTCGGCTACATCTCCCGGCTGGTGCGCGCCTCGATGCTCGAGGTCCTAGGAGAAAACCACGTGCGCATGGCTCGCTCCTTCGGGATATCGGAATGGCGTATCGTTGCGCGCTACGCGCTGCCGCTCGCGATCCTGCCGACCGTGACCATACTGGGGGTAGGCATCGCGTGGCTGCTTTCGTCCGCGGTCTTTATTGAAGTGGTCTTCGCGAGACCTGGCATCGGCGCTTTGATCGTAAATGCGGTCAATACGCGCAACTATCCGATTGTCATGGGCGTAGTGCTCGTCACGACTGTCCTGATCGTTGCCGCCACGACGCTCTCCGATGTGCTCAACGCATTCCTCGATCCGCGAACCCAGGAAAAGCTCTGACATGGAGAGTGTAGAAGCCACCCGTCCCAAACTTAGCGATGCCATTGATGCCGGCGCCTTTCGTACCTTCCTGCGGCAATTTCGCAAAAACCGCATGGGCATCCTGGGAGCAGCGCTTGTCGTACTCATAGCAGCAACTGCAATCTTCGCTCCGCTGTTGATAACGCACGATCCGATCCGGATCATGGTGGGGCCGCGTCTGGCCGCACCTTCACTGGATTTTCTGCTGGGTACGGACCATCTGGGACGCGACACATTTTCTCGCACCATCATGGGCGGTCGCATCCCGCTTCTCGTTGCTTTCGCCTCTCTCGGCAGTTCGTTGGCAGTCGGCCTCGTCCTTGGTTTGATTGCAGGTTTCGGTCCTCGCTGGCTCGACAATGTGCTACTGCTTGTCTTCGATACGATCCGCTCGTTTCCGAGTATCGTTTTCGCGCTGGCCATGATCGCGCTTCTGGGCCCAAGCCTAGCGAGTGTCATTCTGGTCATCTCAATAACGTCCATGCCTATTTATGCGCGGGTCGTGCGTACCCAGACAGAATCGCTTCGCAACAGCGAATACATTGCCGCGGAGCGCAGCATGGGCGCCGGCACAACGCGCCTCCTGGCCGTGCACGTGCTCCCGAACGTAATAGGCCCACTTCTCATCCTCGTGAGTATGGACGTGCCGGCCGTCATCGCCGTAGAGGCAGGTCTCAGTTTTCTCGGCTTGGGTGTGCGCCCGCCGACCCCTGATTGGGGAGCTATCCTCAACGACGGCTATAGCTACATCAATGCGACGCCCTGGCTGGTTGTTGCCGGCGGCATTCCCATCGTCATCGCAACGCTTGGCTTCACGTTCCTCGGCGAGGCGCTGCGCGATATGTTCGATCCCAAATTGCGGAAAGATCTATGACAAGCGATGATCTAACACCGCGTACGTCCACCCGGCCGCTACTTGAGGTTCGTGATCTAAATCTTGATTTCAGCACACCGCGTGGCCACGTCCATGCCCTGCGCAATGTCTGGCTCGCCGTGCCGGCTGCACAGGTGATTGGCATAGTCGGAGAAAGCGGGTCCGGGAAGTCGACACTCGCGTATACGGTGATGGGCCTGCTTCCAGAAAATGCAGATGTGACATCCGGCAGCATCCTGTTCCAAGGTAAAGACTTGCTCAAAATGTCCGCTCAGGCGCGCCGTAACCTGCTTGGTGATCGCCTCTCCATGATCTTTCAGAACCCAATGACCGCACTCAATCCGGTGCGGACTATTGAGAGCCAGATGATCGATATCCAGCACCACGAACAAGGAAGCCGGAACGAAAAGCGCGCTCGCGCCATCGAGATGCTTCACCGAGTCGGAATTCCCGATCCCCAAAGCCGTATCCAGGCCTATCCGCATCACTTCTCAGGCGGCATGCGTCAGCGCGTTTGCATCGCCATGGCGCTTCTTGTGAAACCAGCACTTCTCGTCGCCGACGAGCCAACCACCGCGCTTGATGCAACGCTGGAAGTGCAGATCATTCATCTCCTCAAGGATTTGCAAAAAGAAATCGGTTGCTCTGTGCTCTTCGTTTCCCATCATCTCGGCGCGGTGGCTGAGTTGTGCGACCAGGTGGTCGTTATGTATGCGGGCGAAGTGGTGGAGCAGGGCGCCGTTCGCGACATCTTCCTCAATCCTGCTCACCCCTACACGCGCGCGCTGCTTGAGTGCGATCCCGGGCGGATCAAAAAGAGCACGCGCACTTTGCCGACCATTCCGGGCGAGGTGCCCAGCCTCCTGGGGAGCAAAGTGGGATGCATTTTCCGCACACGTTGCCGACATGCGTACAGCCGCTGTGTGCAAGAGAACCCGGTCGAGTACCGCATCGGTTTCGACCATGTCGCCCGGTGCCATCTGCTCGATGACAAGCGTCTGGTTCCGGCATGAGCGCGCTGCTTCGGGTTGAGGACCTGCGCGTCCGTTTCCGCACAATGGGTCCACTGAAGGCGCTGGCAACCGGGACGAAAGCCCCTTTCATCGAAGCAGTATGCGGTGTGTCCTTTCAAATCCCCAAGGGCGAGACCCTCGCCCTTGTCGGTGAAAGCGGCTCAGGCAAGTCGACCGTCGCGCGCACGATCATCGGCCTGCAGCGGGCTGTGAGTGGCAGCATCAGCTTCGACGGACAGGAAATTGAGGCGCTCAGCGGGGCTGAACGCAAGCCCTACTTGCGGCGCATGGCGATGATGTTCCAGGATCCGATCGGCTCACTCTCGCCGAGGCTGACGGTTCGGGCGCTCTTGACAGAGCCTTTTCGCATCCATGGATTAAAGGGTCGCGATCTCGGAGGCGAAGCCGACCGCCTGCTGCGCATGGTCGGCTTGCCAGCGGATTTTGCTCGCCGCTACCCCCATCAGCTTTCCGGAGGTCAGGCCAGGCGTGTTGGTATCGCGCGGGCACTTGCGCTCAATCCGGACTTGATCATTGCCGATGAGCCGACCGCAGGCCTCGACGTCTCGGTGCAGGGCGAGGTGCTCAATCTTCTCGCGCGGCTTCAGGACGAACTCGGCATGGCTATCCTAATTATCACGCATAATCTTAACGTTGTGCGCCACATGACTGATCGCATGGCGATCATGTATCTCGGCCGCTTTATTGAGGTCGGCTCGACCGAGCGCATCTTTGAATACCCGCGTCATCCCTACACCGAGGCGCTGCTCGCGGCCAATCCCGAACCTGACCCGGATGCGGTGCTCAATAGGATCGAACTCAAGGGTGAGGTGCCGAGCCTGATGAGGCGGCCATCAGGCTGCGAGTTCCACACCCGTTGTCGTTACGCGCAGGATATCTGCAGCCGCGTCTTCCCCGAACCGTCGGCAACCCGAGAGGACACGGCGCACAGCTTCAAATGCCATTTCCCGCTGGAGCGGGAAATCATCCCGGATCTGGACGGGTCACACCTCTTCTCAGTCGGAACCAAATGATTGTGACTAGGGAGGCGTTGGGAGGTGTCGGCAGGAGCTTTGCGTCCCAGCCACACGCACAAGTACGGAAAGAGCAGATTCTCGATCTCTGAGAAACGAGCCTGTTGGCCTCGGGCAGTTCGGTCAAGGTAACTTCGCCGCAAGGCTACAGTCTTGCAACGGAATTTCCGCGACGCAATGGAAGATCTCCGGCGCCTGGTAGTTCTGCAACAGGATGCCAGCGTTGCTCTGCCGCTTCAGACCGAGGATGACATCGATATCGTCGGCCATTCGATCAGCGGAAACAGTCGCAGGGACGCGCCAATCTTTAGCCTCCGATTATAGCCCATATATAACTGTTATAACTATATAAGGGATATCAAGCCCGCGCGAGCGGCAATTTTGTCCCGGCTGTGTTTCGGCGTGGAATAAGGGCTCTGACGCACTTTTGGTGGTGATGGGGCCTACGCAGAACCGATGACGCGCGCCTGGAGTAGGTCGAGTTTTCCTCGGCCGT
>NZ_JAMYOR010000112.1:0-7822 GCF_040319965.1 Mesorhizobium sp. M0830
CGGTCCAGGCCCGGCGAGTGGGCTTTGAGCAGCACGTGTCCGAGGCGCTCCGGCCGCTGTTCGATGGTCGAGCTGACGAGCCGCCTACCGGTCCAGAGGAGCTTCTGCGACTGGAAAAGGGGTTTCGCGAGGTGCTTCAGCGAGGGCAGGATCATCAAGCCGCCTCGTCTTTTTTCAGCGATCCAAGAATGCCCGCTGGACGGGATGACCCCAAGGGAAGCGTGTCGGACGCTTTCGCAGCAGCCGGCTCTAGGCACGCCGTAGTTGAGGCCGCCGCCCCGCCAGTGTTAGCTGCCAGCCAACAGCAGATCCGGCCCTCGCCAGTTGCGTTTGACCGGCCGGTATCATCCTCGGCTGCTGCAGGCGTGCGCTTGTATGCCCCTTCGATGATCTCTCGGAAGACCAGTTCCGAAAACTGCGATCAGTTGCCCGCCTTGTGCTGCCGCCTCGCCGTCGAGGTCGAAACGCCCGCGAATCAATGGAAGGTCAGCGGGCCATGGGGGCAGAGTGCAACGGTGTCTACACCGCCTGTTTGAGGGGAGAGGTACACTTGGCTTTCCTGTTCCAGCAGCATCCGGCCGCACACCGACGCGATGGGGAGCTAGAATTCAACTCGGACCTTCGCAAGGCACGCACCGCGGCTCAAACGCCGTTCGTTTGGGAAAAATGGCTCAGTACCGACAAAGCTTCTGTAATGGCCCTAGTGGCCTCGGTTGCGCTCTTGGTCGCGATACAGTGGCAAGACCCCCAGATCAACGAGGCGGTCCTAAGCGAACTGCGGACGATTCAGATCAACTACGCATTGCTCCAGCGAGACGTCGCCCGCGCCGACATGGTATTGGACTTCCGTTCCGTTGCTTCTACCGGGCAAGCATTAAAAAGGAACCTTCAAAACTACCAACGCCTTGTTGAGATTTCGCCCAATGAGAGCTCCGGGGTGCACTCCAGGTTGGTTGCACAGCTCAAAAAGTCCCTCGAAAACACAGAAGCTGCCATCTCGAACTCGGCCGCGCAAAATGAGCTTCTGCAAAGCTCTCTCGTACGCTTTGCTCGCTCGGCTAATCGCCTTTGGGGGGGAGTGTCGAACAGGCCTGAATTTTCCAATCTGATCCTTCAATTTTCGGCCAGACCGGGATTCAGCCTCGCATTACAAATCGATCAGTCTCTCCGCCGACTTCCTCCTAGCCAGGACCAAGTCACGGAGGATGTTGCCCGCGAGGGCCGCGCTATCCTGTCCTCAATGTTGAGGTTGGACCGCGCTGTCAATCGGATCCCATCCTTCGACACGTTCGCCAAGGCTGCCGAATTGGAGCGAGAACATCTGAAAGCCTACAGCTTCGCCAGCGCGCAAGCGCAGCGTACACGGCTTTTCTTTGGCTTGGTGTCCATATGCCTCTGCTTGTTTGCGACCATTCGAGCCTCCACGCTGCATGTGCGGACGAACCGGTTGGAAAGGCGGTTAGAGCTTGAAGCGGCGATGAGTGAGATCGAAGCTTGTTTCATCGACAGTCAAGCAACGAAGGCTTCGCGGCGCTTCTCCACCGAAGCGGCGCTTAGACTCATTCAATGCGTTTTCGATGCGGATCAATGCGCGCTTGCTCTGGTGGATCCGAGTATCAGCAGGAATACCGAGTACTTTGTCGCGAACAAGCGCATGCGCGTCTGGAACGCCACGCTAATCCATGAAGTCGTCTCACTTGTACACCCGGAACAGCCAGTGTTTCGCGTCGTTCCGGCGTCGGAAGTGGTTCGGACTGCCGTAGGCACTACCGGTGTTTGTCAAATTGTTGGTTGCCGGGCCTCCGATCAGCAGGCTGCGGTTTGTATCCTTGTTTTTGAAGGAGATCGCTCACCACCCTCCACAGACGACCTCCTGGTTCTGGCGAGCGCTACTGTGCGTTTAGGCAACCATCTTGAAATGCAACGTGTACACACGGAACGTAACCTTTTTGAGAGTCGATGGGAGCATGCGGAAAGGCTGACGGCTGTCGGCACAATCGCAAGCGGCGTTACACATGAATTCAATAATGTTCTAGGAGCAATAGTCGGCTACGCAGAGATGGCTAAAGGTCTTGTGCGTCGCCCCTCGAGAATTCGGGGCCACATCGGCCAAATTATCTTGGCCAGCAACCGAGCCAAACTGATTATTGATCAAATTTTGTCACTAAGCCGAAATCGGAAGCGCGTGACGATGCCTTTCGACGTCTCGGAGAGTGTAATGGATCTCGCGCCATTGCTGCGGGTTACACTTCGTGCGGATGTTCAGTTGAACTTCAAGATCAACGAGTGGCAAACGGTGATCGAGGGCAGCCCGACCGAGATACAGCAGATCCTTATGAATCTATGCAAGAACGCGTCGGAGGCTCTCTTGAATGAGGGCCGTGTCGAGATTAGCGTTTCTCGCGCTCACGTCTGTCAAACGAAGCCCGTGGCTAAGGGCACCTTGAAACCGGGAGATTACGTTCTCCTCTCCATCAGCGACGATGGCCAAGGAATCGCAAGTTCGGTGCTTCCGCATATCTTTGAGCCCTTTTTTACCACGCGCTCTCGCGTCGGCGGGACCGGACTGGGTCTTGCTGCAGTGGACCGCCATGTGAGCGCGCTCGCAGGATGCCTTGACGTCACCTCGGCTGTTGGCCGAGGTACACGCTTCGATCTCTACTTACCGGCCTGCGCTGAGGAGCAGGTCAGAGCTGATAGCGCTTTCGGCCCATGCGATGGATCACTTGGCAACGGAGAAATCATTGCAGTCGTTGACCCCGATCCAGCAGCGTTGGAGATCTACAAGGATAAGATCGCCGCGCTGGGTTATAAGCCGGTCGGCTTCGCGACCTTCGAGAGTCTTTGCGACTGGATCGAGAGCGGGAAGGCAGCCGACCTCCTAATTTTCGATAAAGCGACTTTCCTCGGGCCAGGACAGCCCGAAGCTCTACGTACCACCCTGATGACGGTGCCCATCATCGTCGTTGGTGGAAGCGACCCCATGCCGATCACATCTGGTAATCAGACCTTCGTCCTTTGGCTAGCCAAACCGGTCTCGTCCAGGACGATGGAGCATGCAATTCGTAGGATGATAATGGCATGATGCCGCCGACGCGCTCAGGATACCGAGCTACCGAGGCAGTCGGAGGCGGAGCCGGCTGGGATCCAGCAAATACAAGAGCGTCGGACGATCTCTGCGCACCCGGCTCATGGCGAGTTCCCCTCGAACACCGTCGTCGGCTCCGCCCAAGGAAGGGCTCCCCGACCACGGCAAACCTGCCGCCGTGCTCGTGACCGTCAAGGACAAGTCGCCGCGCGATGGGGTCTGCGGGCCTCCATCCTTGACAAGTCACTGCGCGCTGGCGGCGACAGGCAACGGGTAATATAAGGTCGGGACGAGGAGATGGTCGCCAATCGGTCACGCAAGATGGTTGACGAAATGACTCGAGAGCAAAGCTTGACAATCATCGCCCCATTCACGCCAGACTTCTCCTGTGCGTTCATCATCGGCTACGGCTCCTCGCTGCCCCGACAAGGCTATCGCCGCCCGGCCGGGCAAGCGATATCCAAGGTTCCGACGTGTTCCTTTCATGCTAGATTGACCTAGGCCCCGGCAGGGCGGGAGCATGAGGCTGGGTTCTCGGTCGCGGATCTGTGAGGCAAGCACGGGGTAAGCGACGGCTCGACCCACCATTGGGAAGGCCGGCTTCGGCACGGAGGTGCGGCCTCGGCGTTGAGAGGCATCGGATCGGGTGTAGCAGGACTTTCGAACTAACTGCCGACAACACACTGGATAGGCTGTTCTCGTCGTTCGGTCCAGTTCACCAACGCCTATGTCGACATTTTACGGCGCTTCACTACTAACCGGGCACCGCACGATGGCAGCTCGTTCTCTCCGGCAAAAGATACCCCCTGTGTTAGCTTCCGTGTGTCTGCTTGCCCTCACCTGCGGGATACGTAACGCCATCCCTAAAAGCATCGAATGCGGCAGCGACAGCGCGAATCCCAAAGCGATGCTCCCGCCGTACGCGGACAAAACCGTTTTCGAAGTCCACTATTCCGTCCTTGGCCAGCATCGCCAAACGCTCATCTGAACCGCGAAGACGGATCGGATCAGATCCGTGGGCGACACAGATTGCCGGCACGTCAGCCTCGAAATCGCACATTAATCGCTCGATAATTGCGGCTCGCACGCGGTCGTCGTCTGTGAGGCGATGGCCCTTCGATGTAGCCAGTCGGCCAGCTGCGATGTGCTGGATGTAGGAATCCCGTGTAACTTCGTTTTGAACGTATCCCTGGCCGGTGCGGCCGATAGCCGACGCGCCGAAACCGATCAGGGTTCTGCAGGTGTCAGCCGAGTAGCCCAACGAGTTACGTCGCAGGCGACCTGTTTCCTGTGCCAGCGCGAGCTCGTCGTCCGGAAAGGCGAAATGGTCGAGCCCGATCTGTCGGTAGCCGGCGGCAATCAGCCTCACGGCGACAGCCGCATACTGTTCAGCGCGGGCAGCGCTGTCGGGAAGAAATTCCGCCTCGATGGGAGGCGCTGGTTCTTTATTTGGGATGGGATATGCGAGTAGCCGAACAAGGCAAGCCGGTCGGGGCGCATGGCGACCGCTGCCCTCGCCGTCTCGACCCACGACACCACCGTTTGACGCGGCAGGCGTCCCATGGTGATAACAAACCACCTTGCCGCTGAGCTCGCCTGTGTCTTTGCGTTATGCCAGTCCGTTCCGCTTAGATGTCTTGGCTGTTCCCGCCGAGACCTCACGCGCACCGTTTTATTCCCACCATCCCTCCCCGTCAGCTCCGCCTGGGAAATTCTGCCAGCTTGCCGGATCCGACGAGATAATGCAGCGCTGGGACGGACTTTGCTCGCCAGCTAGCGACCGTGGTGATCTCTGCCAAAAGGACGAGGCCATGAACGCGATCGGCGCTAACGGTGGCGGTTTGTATAAGCCTTGGGGTGGGAACTGGGCCTTCTATGCTGGCGCCACATACAAGCTCAACGAGACAACTTCGTTCTACCTTCGGCTCTCCCGGTGACCAGCTCTCAGTAGCGTCGCGGCAAACGTTGCCTATGGGCTTCTTTTCGATTTCACAGCTACGGCGACTCCAAACTCAGCAGTCGGCAAGATGGAAGCTTCCAACGGGAACTGCCCAATGCGAACAAGAAGAGCAGTGTCGGCAGTAATCCTGCGCCTCGAACGCTCATCCTAACGCCGTGAAGCGTAGAGCTCCGAGGTTGAGCAGACCAAGCCCGCAACACGCTCTAAAAAAACGGCGCATACAAGCCATCCGAGATTGCAGCCTAGCCTCGGGGCCGGACGTTGTTTCATATCAGACCGGTGGGGATGAAGCCTGCCATCCAGCACCCGGTCAGTTTCAGGTCAAACTTGAACTCCCAGTCGGGTCAGAACGCGATCAACTGGCAGTCCGACGCACTTAAAAATGACAAATGGATCGCCTGCTTTTGGGCCATCCATGGGGAATTCGGGCGCGAGAGAACAAGCTCACACAGCATAAGCGAAGCTCCAGGCGAATCTTGCGCTGGCCGAGGCAGAACCATGTTTAAAGCTGCCTGTTTTCCACCTCGAACCTGTCTGAGTCCGGCCGATCGTCATAGATCGGCCAAAGCATCGGCCAGATGGCTCCCCCAATTACGGTTTGTGCGTAGTTGTCAGTACGATAGGCCTGCCGAACATCGGCCATGATCATCATCGGCAGCATCGATTTGTGTCCAAGCCTGGCGACGTCGGCTGTTTTGGGCAAAAGCCTGCACTCGCGTACCGCAGCCAACCTCGCCCCATCTCGTGCGCATCATGAACACCTACTACAGCAACCTGATCGAAGGCCACGATACGCGCCCGCGCGACATCGAACGGGCGCTGGTCGGAATTTCGATCGAGACGAGAACCGCCGCAATCTGCAGCTCGAGGCGGCCGCGCACGTTCGCGTGCAAGCCGAGATCGACCGCCTGGCTGCCGATGGGCAGTTGCCGGAACCGGCATCGGTAGGTTTTCTTCGATGGCTGCATGCGGAATTCTACCGCGATGCGGAATCGCCCATGCTGACCATCAAGGGTTCCGGCCGTGAGTTCGTCATGGCGCCAGGTGAGTGGCGATCGAAGCCAGAGCATGACGTCGCCATCGGCCGGCATGAACCGCCTTCGAGCGATCGCGTCAACGATTTCATGCAATACTTTGCCATGCGTTATCGCTTCGATAAGCTGGGCAAGGCCGGACGCATCCTGACCATTCCTGCCGCGCATCACCGCTTCAACTACATTCACCCGTTTCCGGACGGCAACGGACGCGTCAGCCGATTGATGAGCCACGCCATGGCCCTCAGGCCGGGGTCGCCGCGCACGGGCTGTGGTCGATCTCACGAGGCTTGGCACGTGGCGTGAAAAGCCGAACGGATTACAAGAGCATGATGGATCATGCCGATATGCCCCGCCAGGGTGATCTCGACGGACGTGGCAACCTCTCCGAACGCGCACTCGGCGATTTTACCTTATGGTTCCTGCAGGCGTGTATCGATCAGGTGAGCTTCATGACCGGACTGTTCGATCTCGACACGTTGGCCAAGCGGCTGTATCGGCATGTGGAGCGCAGTGGTCTGAAGCCCGAAGCCGGCCGCCTCGTGGAGGAAGCGCTCACGCGCGGTGAGTTTGACCGCGGCGAGGCATCCCGTATTAGCGGACTACCCGAACGTACGGCGCGTCGAGTGTTCAATGACGTAATCGCGCTCGGACTATTGGCGTCGGAAACGCCAAAGGGCCCAGTGTCCCTACGCTTTCCGGCGGACGCTCTGGACGCGCTGTTTCCGAAGCTTTTTCCGGAAACGTAAGAGCATAGGGCGCTCACGATCTTAGGTCACTTCTCCTCGGAACCGGAAAGATTTTCACCGGATCACCCGCGGGTTCGTCATTCCGCGTTCTGAGACGCGGGAAAAGCCGGCGCACTAGAGCCGAGGCCGCCGATGCAGACATATTTGGTGTCGAGGTAATCCTCGATGCCCTGATGTCCGCCTTCCTTGCCGAGGCCGGATTCCTTGACGCCGCCGAAGGGTGCCTCCGGCGTGGTGATGAGGCCTTCATTGACGCCGACCATGCCGTATTTCAGCCCTTCCATGACGCGGAAGGCGCGGCCGAGATCGCCGGTGTAGAAATAGCAGGCGAGGCCGAATTCGGTGTCGTTGGCGAGCGCTATCGCTTCCTCTTCGGTCTCGAACTTGAACACCGGGGCGACCGGCCCAAAGATCTCTTCCTTCATGAAGCGCATATTGGGTGTCGCGTTGGCGATGACGGTCGGCTGGAAGAACGAGCCGCCGAGCGCATGGCGCTTGCCGCCGGCAACGATCTTGCCGCCCTTGGATGTGGCGTCGGCGATCAGTTCTTCGACCTTCTCGACCGCCTTCTCGTCGATCAGCGGCCCCTGCTGCACGCCGTCCTCGAGGCCGGAGCCGACCTTCAGCCCATTGCTGGCGGCAGCGAGCTTCTCGACGAACTTGTCATAGACACCAGCCTGGACAAGGAAGCGGTTGGTGCAGACGCAGGTCTGGCCGGAATTGCGATACTTGGCGGTGATCGCACCGGCGACCGCACGCTCGAGGTCGGTGTCATCGAAGACAATGAACGGCGCGTTGCCACCGAGTTCCATCGACACTTTCTTGACGGTGACCGACGACTTCTGGATGAGAAGCTTGCCGACTTCCGTCGATCCGGTGAAGGTGATCTTCGACACCAGCGGATTGGCGCAGATCTCGTCGCCGATCTCGCTGGCCGAGCCGGTCAGGATGTTGATGACGCCCTTCGGGAAACCGACTTCCTCGGCGAGCG
>NZ_JAMYOR010000113.1:0-7229 GCF_040319965.1 Mesorhizobium sp. M0830
TCCTTGCCCAGCATGAAGGTTGAATCAGATTTGCACGCCTAAGGGAATCCCACGCCGATTCAGCCTCAATTCATTCCGCTCTAATAAGTCGAGAGCCCCGGCGATTGGCGCAAACGCGCCCATCGCTTCGCTCGGCGCTTTCATGCGCCAGAGCCGCGATTACTCCACCGAAGATGCCATCATGACTTCAGTCCCACCCACATCACCATAATCGATGACCTTGTATCAAAGCTTTTGAATTGACCCAATCGGCTCCGCCGCTACGCTCGCGGCTTATTCTCCCCAGCAACGGATCCGGGCGATGGCAAGATATGAAGGCGGATGCCTGTGCAAGGCGGTGCGCTACCGCACCGACGCGGCTCCCATCAACGAACGCGTCTGCCATTGCCGGGTGTGCCAGAAGGCGATCGGCGCCGCGTTCAACGCACGCGTGCTGTTTCGCATCGACGATTTGACCGTCGACGGGCCGCTGGCGACGATGAACTCCTCGCCGGACCTCAAGCGCGGCTTTTGCCCGAGTTGCGGCACGACGATGTTCTCCCGTCGCGATTCCGCAGGCATCATCGGCATCACCACCGGTTCACTCGACGACCCCACAGTTTTCAAACCGCAAATGCATATCTTCACGGCCTCGAAGCAGCCCTGGCTGGTGCTCGATGACGGCCTGCCGCAGCACGAAGGCGCCCCGCCGCCAGGTTGACGCTTTTCCTTCTCCTCTTGTGTGAAAAGGAAAGAATCCCCTGAACAAAATTTAATCCAAATCAACACGAGATAGCCGGCAAAGCGTCATTGGCGGGCCATCTTTGTCTTCCTATTTACGGGGTGCGGGTAACGGCATTCGAGGAGACGACGGATGAACGACAGCATCAGCACCCTGGACGAGCTTTTGAGCGATCCGATGGTCCTGCTTGTAATGGAGCGCGATCGTGTGCGCCCCGAACAGGTGCGCATGCTGCTCGAACGGGTTCGCCGGCCTGCCGTCGATGAGCCCGTCGTTCCGCCGGCGCACGTGATCGCCAGGGCATGCCAGAAACTCTGGCTCTGCCCGTAATCGCCTTGCGATTTTCCTGTAAAGCCGGCCCAAGCTGGGCCGGTTTTCAATCGCTCACACCCCGACGCACCAGCTTACAAATCCGTAAATTGATTATCTGGCCCATGACTATAAGGCTTGCCGGGGATTGACCTCGACCGGTCGGCCCGCACCAGCCGATCTCTCATGCATGGAATTCGCCATTGGTCGACATCTGCACTCAAGGCCTGGACACGGGCTTCGTCGGCCTGGGCTATGCCAAGGTGGCGATCCTTGGCGTGGTGCAAGGCATCACCGAATTGCTGCCGATTTCCTCAACCGCCCATATGCGCATCGTGCCGGCTGTGCTTGGCTGGCAGGATCCGGGTTCCGCCTTCTCCGCCGCCATGCAACTCGCGGCTCTTGCCGCGGTGATCAGCTATTTCTGGGGTGACGTCAGGGGCATCCTGTTTGGTTCGCTCGATGCCCTGGCGCGGCGCGATTTCGCTGACCGGCATTTCAAGCTGGCGCTGTGGATCGTGCTGGCGACGATCCCGATCGTTATTGCCGGGGTGGCGCTGTCGGGCCTGCTCAATACCTGTAATTCGCCGCTGCGTAGCCTGACGGTGATCGGCTGGGCCTGCATCGCCATGGCGATCCTGCTGGCGCTGGCCGAGATTCTTGCCCGCCACCGGCGCACTGTGGACGAAGCCTCGCTGGCTGACGCGCTGCTTGTCGGCATCGCCCAGATCGGCGCACTGATTCCGGGCGTGTCTCGCTCAGGTTCGACCCTGACCGCGGCACTGGGGCTCGGCTTCAAGCGGGCCGAGGCGGCGCGTTTCTCGTTCCTGCTCGGGCTGCCCGCGATTGCGCTCGCCGGCCTCAAGGAGCTTTGGGAACTGCACAAGGTCCATCTCGACGCCCATGGCTGGTCGGTCCTTGCCGTCGGGCTGGTCGTCGCCTCGATCTCCGCCTTCTTCGCCATTTGGGGCCTGATGCGTGTGCTGGAGCGTTTTTCGGCCTGGCCGTTCGTCATCTATCGCGGCGTGCTCGGCGTCGTCCTGCTGCTGGGCGTCGCGATGGGCTGGCTCGTTTAGGGCACTTTCACAGTCTCGCTTGAAACGGGCTATATCCGTACCGGACCCCGAATCTGGATTCCGGTACGCGCATGGATTTTTTGACCCTTCTGCAATCGGTGCCGCCGCTGCTGGCGCTGGCCAAGAGCGCGCTGCCGTCGGTGGCGGCACTCGGCATGGGGTTTGGCCAGTGGGTTGCCTCGCTGCCGCCATGCCGGGACTTCGCCTTCGAGGGGACCAGCTATCTCGTGTGCGAGGTCGATCCGAAACGATATCAGGTCGAATTGTTCTGGAAGGACCCGGCGGGCAAGCCATTTCAGTCGCTGCACAATCTCAGTTCCTCGCAGCAGGCGGCCGGGCGCACGATGCTGTTTGGCATCAATGCCGGCATGTATCATCCGAACCTCGCGCCGGTCGGTCTCTATGTCCAGCAGGGCCAGGAAATGGCTTCTGTGAAGACCGGGTCGGGAAGCGGCAATTTTTCGCTGCAGCCGAATGGCATTTTCTACATGCACGACGGCAAGGCGGCGGTCCGCGCCACCAAAGACTTCGTGAAAAAGCGTCCGCCCGTCGACTATGCGACCCAATCCGGGCCGATGCTGGTGATCGACGGCAAGCTGCACCCTAAATTCCAGGCGGACGGCACCTCGCGAAAAACCCGTGACGGTGTCGGGGTGCGCAAGGATGGCGTCGCGGTCTTCGCGATTTCGAACGGCACGGTAACCTTCCATGCCTTCGCCCGTCTTTTCCGCGACGCGCTCGGCTGCGACAATGCGCTGTTCCTCGACGGCACGATATCAAGCCTCTTCGCGCCGGCCATCGGCCGCAATGACGACTACTGGAATCTGGGGCCGATGATTGGGGTATTCAGAAAGCCGTAGCGGCTTTGCCCACAAGGCCGGTCGATCCCTTGCGCGGAGAGCCAGATTTCGCTGTTTGGCCTACGTGAAAAAAATTGATTCAAACTTTATTGGTAATTTCTCATTCATAACTGGTCCGGTTTGTCCGTTGGCTGTCGTTTCGCCCTCGGTCTGTTGTGTTTTGAGTACAGGTCCAGATGCGGATTCCGGGCGCCATCAGTTTCTTGATCGCATCGCTATGCCTTGCCGGCTGTACGTCAACGGCCGGCGTCGATGGCTTGGATTTACAGAAACCATCGAGCGAAACAACCAGCTCGGTGATACGGCCGCCGGCACCCATCGCGGCAGTGCCTGCGTCCGCGACCAGACGCGCGCCACGGGCGGAAACGGCGCCGGTAGACGAGAGCCCCCGGCCTTTCGGCCTGGCCGAAGAAGAGACGGTGGCACTTTCAGCACCTGACCCGTCGGACAGCGTCGAGCCGATGGTCGAGCCGGCGGCCCTGGTATCACCGCCGAGGCTGCTGAGCCGCGCAGCACCGCCGATGCTTGCCGGGCCCGTCACGCGCTATGGGTTTCGCGACGCCAAGCCGATCAATTTCGGCAAGGCTTCGCCCCGCCACCTTGCCGTGCACGGCGTCGATGTCTCGCGCTGGCAAGGCAACGTCAACTGGGAAAAGCTACGCGCCCAGGGCGCCAACTTCGCCTACATCAAGGCGACCGACGGCGGCGACCATCTCGATCCGATGTTCAACAGGAACTGGCGCAATGCCGACGCCGCCGGCCTGAAGCGCGGCGCCTATCACTTCTTCTACTGGTGCCGCACGGCGGGCGAGCAGGCCGACTGGTTCATCCGCAACGTGCCCAGGGTCGAAGGCGCGCTGCCACCGGTGATCGACGTCGAGTGGAACGGCGAGTCCAGCTGCAAGCGGCGGCCTTCGAGCGAAAAGGTGCTTGAGAAGATGCAGGTGTTCATGGACAGGTTGGAGCGCTATTACGGCCAGCGGCCCATCATCTACACCGCGCCCGATTTCTATCGCGACAATCTGCGCGGCGCCTTTCTCGATTATCCGTTTTGGGTGCGGGCGGTGGCGCGGCACCCGTCAAAGGTCTACCCCGACCGCAAATGGCTGTTCTGGCAGTATTCCGGCTCCGGCCTGTCGCATGGCGTCACCGGCCGAATCGACCTCAACGTCTTCCACGGCGACGAGCGGCAGTGGCGTGCCTGGGCCGGCGGGCGGGTTTCCGTCGCCGACGCCAACTGACGCAGTCCATCAGGTCCGGCATCCTTCGCTCTGTTGGACCGCGATGATGGGACCGGGATCAAAGGTCACGCCGGCTGCGATGGCGAAGGATGGCCTGCCCGTGAGGCCATCGTAACGCGCGCGGACTGTGCTGTTTGCGTTGCTACGGCCACTGTCGCGTCGGCTGAACGCCGGTGCCTGCCGCGATGAGCAATCGCCGCATATGCCCATCCTATCAGCGATGCGATTCATCGAAGGTGACATAGGCCAGGACTGCGGAGAATGATCCGAAATAGGTCAAGACCGCAGCGGTGATCATGAGGTCGTAAGTCGACACGTTGGTTCTCCCTTCGATTGATATCGAGAAGACAGCACACGCGGTGAATGTGCGTTGATCCAGATCAACGGAAGACAGTCGTTTCCAATTCCGAGGGGGAGGTTTCGCGAATAGACAAGACATTGCTGCCGCCTTGCTGTCTATGTGCAGGTTCCTGCACTCCTGGGGGAGACGAGTTGGAGCTAAAACTTCTGCTGGTCGGTTTTGCCTGCGCGGTCGCCGCCGGGCTGTCGCTCATCACCTTCTTGAAATGGCGCGAGGTGCAGGCGCTCAGCCGCTGGCTACCGGCGCCGGGAAAGATCATCTCCTCGCGCGTCGAGGCACGCGAGGTCCACAGCTCTGGCAGCGGCTCGGATAGCAGCGATTCCACCGAGATGCGCAATTTCCCGGCCATCACCTTCGAGTACAAGGTTGGCGGCAAGACATTTCAAAGTTCGCGCTACAGCGTGCAGGAGAATCTTGGAAATTTCGAAGTCACGGAGACGCTTGCGCGGTTTCCCAAGGGCGCTCAGGTGACAGTGTTCTATGATCCGGCGGCTCCGGGCAAAGCCGTCATCGAGCGCACCATGCCGGAAGGCGCCTTCAAGTTCATGGTCCAGCTTTCGGCGGGGCTGGTGATCGGCGCGGTGGCGCTGGTGTTTTCCGTCGGCGGTGTGCTGGAGGCGATCGGCCCGCATTTGCCCAAGCCGCAGAACCTCGGTGCGGCGGCGCTGCTGCTGTTCATGGGCCTGTTTGCCCTGCGCATGGGCTTCGCCCAGAAATCGATGGCCGAGCAGGCGGCAAAATGGCCGGTCGCCGTCGGCCGCATCGATACATCGGGCCTGCAGGCGCTGCGAACCCATGAAGGCTATCGACACCGGCGGACCGTCTTCAAATCCCGTATCGTTTACTCCTATGGCGTCTCCGGTCAGCGCTACAGCGCCGATCGCGTGACCTTTGGCGCCACCGTGACGGCTTCGCTGCCCGGCCTCGTCGGCGGTCAGGCACGGCAGTATGTCGAGGGCAGCAAGGTCGACGTGCACTATGACCCCGCCAATCCCGGCTCGGCGGTGCTCGAATGCCGGGTGCGCGGGCTCTGGATGCTATGGGTGTGTTCTGCTGGCTTGCTCGGCGGCGCCGCCTTTCTGGTCGGGCTGTTCTGAGGCGGCGCCGTCATGCCGTCAGCAGCGGACGAGGGGGCCGCTGTCGAAGCCGGGCCAGGTGAACCGCAGCGTGGCGCCATGTCTCACGATATGAATGATACGCGTGAACGGCTCCTCGAGCGACGGGTCAGAGCCGTAGCATTGGTTTGCCTGCACCACCCAGCCCGTCGGGTTTTTGCGAAATGTCGCGTGCTCGCAGCCGAATTCGGGAAGCGACAGCGCGGTCTGTTCCACGGTAAAGACGGTCTCGCGCTGGACGTCGGCGGCCGCGTGGCAGTTCAACCTGTCGCTCGACCATGTCCCGACATAGGGCGCCGCGGCCAGTGCCGTGCCGCCCGCGAATGCGGACATCGCCATCGTCATCACCAAACGCTGCATCACCGGTTTTTCTCCATCGCCGATGCGCTCGACCATACAGACTGTTGGGGATCAAGGGTTATGTTTCGTCCTGGAGCGGATAAACGCAGCCGTGCCGGATTTCGCTTATGCTTTTGCCCGGATGATGCGACTGTGCGGGCCAGTATCCAGGCAACGCTTTCCCAGAGACATCTGATGACAACCCGCATACTGGCCTTCGTTTTTCTGGGCCTGCTTGGCCCGATGCAGGCGGTTAACGCCAAGGACTGTCTGCTGAGCCACGCCACCTATCGGGAACCGCGCTCGGGCGCCGTCATGCAATTTCGGCCGCTCGACAACGAGCCGGCGGCGCTGACGGCGCAGGTGTTTTCGCTGACCGTGCCGAACACCGACACAAGCCTGTCGGCCGACATCACCTGGACCAACGGCAAGAATTCATTCCCGCTCGGCACCATCCGCCACATTTGCACCGACGACGACCGCGAAGCGGGCCTGCAGGATGGCAGCGGGCTGTGCAGGATATGGGATGGCCAAGTCTACGCCCTGACCGGCGGCGGCGCCGAGCAGCTGAATTCGCGCGAAGCGACACCCGCGCCGAAAGGGCTGCTTTTGCCTGATTTCGGCGTAGCTTTTACCGAATGGGCCGATTTCGCCAACGCCAATCCCGACGGCTCGGCGTGGGACGCCTTCACCTTGACAGGATGCAGCGATGAATAGCTCCATGAAATCGATCAGCTTGACCTGCGCCCTGCTTGCATCCGCGACGATATCCGCCGCGGCGGCCGAGCCAGCGCCATCGCGCCCGCCGATCGACAAATGCGTCTGGGAAAAACTGGCTGACAAGACTGTCGGGCTGGCCGCCTGGGCGCAGCGCTGCGACTTCGGCTTCCGCCAGATCCATTTCGAATTCGCCGGCAATGCGCTTGCCATCAAATACAGCGATGGCGGCGCCGCCGAGCCGCTTGTCGAGGTGTTCGATATCCAGCCTGACGAAACCGCCGACGCCGCATTGCTGCGCCTCTTCCTGGAAAAGACCGACAAGGTTGTCAGCGCCCGCTGCGTGCTGGCGCCTTACACCGAGGGCATCGTGCCCGCCGGCGTCAAGCGCTACACATTCAGCCCCCAGGGCAATCGCTTCGGGTTAACGTGTGGTGCGTTTGGGGTGCGAATATGATTCATGGGAGGCTTCGTGATTTGCGGAGCCCTC
>NZ_JAMYOR010000114.1:0-6925 GCF_040319965.1 Mesorhizobium sp. M0830
TGTTTGTTTAATCCCCGCCGGGCTGGTCGTGTGTCTCCGGGCTCGTGGGTCCGCCCCCCCCCTACCGTGGGGGTTGTGGGGCCGCGCGCAACGCGCCCCACGGAGAGGGGGCAATCATAGGGCGTCGCCTCTGATCGGCTTGGCCGCTAAAACGAACCTCAGATCTGAAGTGATGACATCCTGGTTGTCCTTCCAGCGCTGCAAGAATGGTCTCGTCTCCCCCGCTTTGCGGGGGCGAGGAACTCTCGTTTTGAGACGCCATTACATCAAAACCTCGGAATGTCCGGAAACGGCAGCTTGCCACCGGAAATGTGCATGCGGCCGAGTTCGGCGCAGCGGCGGAGCTGCGGGAAGACCTTGCCGGGGTTGAGCAGATGGTTGGGATCGAAGGCGCATTTGACGCGCATCTGCTGGTCGAGGTCGACCTGGGTGAACATTTCCGGCATCAGGTCGCGTTTTTCCACGCCCACCCCGTGTTCGCCGGTCAAGACACCGCCGACCTTGACGCAGAGTCGCAATATGTCGGCGCCAAAGCCTTCCGCCTTGTCGAGCTCACCCGGCACATTGGCATCGTAGAGGATCAGTGGGTGCAGATTGCCGTCGCCGGCGTGAAAGACATTGGCGACGCCGAGACCGTATTTCTCCGACAGTTCGCGCATGCCGGCGAGCACGCGCGGCAGTTCCTTGCGCGGGATGGTGCCATCCATGCAGTAATAATCGGGCGAGATGCGGCCGACCGCCGGGAAAGCCGCCTTGCGGCCGGCCCAGAAGCTCAGCCGCTCCTGCTCGGATTGCGAGATGCGGCAGGTGGTCGAGCCGTTCTTGTAGGCGATGGCCTCGACGAGACCGATCAGATGGTCGACCTCGACGCCCGGTCCGTCGAGCTCGACGATCAGCAGCGCCTCGACATCGAGAGGGTAGCCCGCATGGACGAAATCCTCGGCGGCGTGGATCGCCGGCCGGTCCATCATCTCCATGCCGCCCGGAATGATGCCGGCGCCGATGATGTCGGCGACGCACTGGCCGCCCTGCTCGCTGGTCGGGAAGCCGATCAGCAAAGCGCGCGCCGTCTCCGGCTTCTTCAGGATGCGCACGGTGACCTCGGTGACGACGCCGAGCAGCCCTTCCGAGCCGGTCATGATGCCAAGCAGGTCGTAGCCTTCCGCATCGAGGTGACTGCCGCCCAGCCGCACCACCTCGCCATTCATCAGCACCATCTCGATGCCGAGCACATTGTTGGCGGTGAGGCCATATTTCAGGCAGTGCACACCGCCGGAATTTTCGGCGACGTTGCCGCCGATCGAGCAGGCGATCTGGGAGGATGGATCGGGGGCGTAGTAAAAGCCCTCCTGCTCGACGGCGGTGGTGATGCCGAGATTGGTGACGCCCGGCTGGGCGATGACGACACGATTGGGAAAATCGATCGCAAGGATGCGGTTGAAACGGCTCATGACCAGCAGCACCGCATCTTCCAGCGGCAGCGCGCCGCCCGACAGCGAGGTGCCGGAGCCGCGCGGCACGACGCGGATGTTGCGGTCGTTGCAGTATTTCAACACGCGGGAAACCTGGGCCACCGTTTGCGGCAAAACGACAACCAGCGGCAGCTGCCGATAGGCTGTCAGGCCATCGCTCTCGAAAGCACGCATGGAATTTGCGGCGTCGACGACGCCCTCGCCCGGCACAATGATGCGCATGTCGGCGACGATCTCGTCGCGCCGGCGCATCGTGGCGTCGTCTGGTTTCGGCATGGCCAGGCCGGACATCAACAGCCTCGTTTCGCTTGACTGGTCAAAATCTTTTACCAATGAAGCGCGCTGGTTGCAAATGCTGCGGTGATGCGAAGTCCAGCCTCACCGACGAGACAGCTTCCGCAGCGGCAATCTGCCGCTGTCTTGCCCTCCCCCTTGTGGGGAGGGTCGCGAACCAAGTGAGCGGGGTGGGGGTGCGGCGCAAGGCCAGCACCCTATGAGCACCCCCACCCCGTTTCGCAGGTTTCGCTTCGCTCAAGCTGCTCACCGACCCTCCCCACAAGGGGGAGGGTGAAGGCGCTACTCCCCCGCCAGCTTGCCGGGTTCGGAATGCAGCCGGCGTACGCGGCGCACGCCCCACCAGACCAGCAGGATGGCGACGGGCACCGAAGCAGCAGTGATAACCTCCGGCGCGAAGGCATGGCCGAAGATCGAGGCGCCCTTGGCGACATAACCGATGAGGCCGACCACATAGTAGGAAACGGCGGCGACCGAGAGCCCTTCGACGGTCTGCTGCAGGCGCAGTTGCAGGCGGGCGCGGTTGTTCATCGAGGCGAGCAGGTCGCGGTTCTGCTTCTCGACCTCGACATCGACCCAGGTGCGCAGCAGCGTCGTAGCACGGGTCAGTTTTCGCGACAGATTGGCTTGCCGCTCCTCGACCGAGCGGCAGGTACGCATGGCCGGTGCGACGCGGCGCTGCAGGAACCCGCCCCAGGTGTCGTAGCCGGGCACGGCTTCTTCCTCCAGCGCTTCCAGCCGCTCGCCGACGATGCCGTCATAGGCGCGGCTGGCGCCGAAGCGGTAAAGGCTCGACGCCGCGTCGGCTTCCAGTTCCGCGGCAAGTTCCGTCAGGTCGGCCAGCAAGGTCTGGCTGTCGCGGGTTTGAGCGACCTTCATCTCCAGCGTGGTCTGCGCCAGCCGGTCCTCGATGCGGCGGGCGCGGCCGGACAGGTTCAGCGCCAACGGCAGGCCGAGCATGGCCAGCGTGCGATAGGTTTCGATGTCGATCAGCCGCTGCGACAGCGCGCCGGTGCGCGCCGGGGTCAGGCCGCGGTCGAGCACCAGCATGCGGGTCATGCCGTCGCCATCCTGGCGGAAATCGGTGACGATGGCGGCGTTGCCGCGCTCGACCAGCGAGTAGCACAGGCTGGTGGGATCAAAGCCTGCGATCAGCCTTTCGCTGACCTGCGTCCATTTGCGGATTTCGAGCCGAATACCCGAAATGACGGTTCCCGGCGGCGAAAACCCGTTGCCGAATGGCGAATCTTCCGGCGTCCTGCCGCTTTCGGAGAGCGGCCCTTCCCACAGATAGGTCGAGAATTCGGTGTGCCGCTCCCAGCGCAGCGAACCCTTGCCCCACTTCATGGCATGATGGCGGGCCTGCCGGTCGGGTGCGGCGATGCCGAGACGTCGCGACAGTTCCGAAAGCACCGCGTGGTCGACGCCGGAACCGCCCTCGGTCATGAAGGCGAGCTGCACCAGCACGCGCGGCTTCTCGATCAACGGATGCGGCCGGGCATGGACCTCGCCGAGCGCGCCGGGCCGGCCCTCATGCGCGGGAAACCCCATGACGCTGCCTTTGGCGCGCGGCTGGAACTCGAGATTGGACGGGTCGTCTGACACGGCGTGTTCCCCGGGGTTTCTTTGAACCCTCTTGCACTCGCGTCCCTCTAGAGCCAATAGCCCGGTGACGCAAACAACAAAGTTTAGCCGAAGATGACATGTTGCCCGGCGGCAAAATCGACATGCTTGGGCCAATTGGATAAATAATTTGACCAGTTGGCGACGCAGGCTTTATCCTGCGCGACAGCGGGTCACCTTCCAGGCATCGAGTTGAGCGACATTTTTTCCAGGATCGAGCATTCGCGCACCGCCGATGAGGTGGTGCAGCAGATCGAGAGCCTCATCCTCGAAGGCGTGCTGCGCACCGGCGACCGGTTGCCGGGCGAGCGCGAGCTCGCACGCCAGTTCGACGTGTCGCGGCCGATCCTGCGCGATGCGCTGAAAGCGCTGGAAGGGCGCGGCCTTTTGACGACAAGGCCCGGCGGCGGCACGCATGTCGCCGATGTCATCGGCCAGCTGTTCACCAAGCCGGTGACGGACCTGATCTCGATGCACCGCAAGGCTGTGATCGACTATCTGGAATACCGCCGTGAGATCGAAGCGGTGGCGGCCGAATACGCGGCGCGGCGCGCCACTCCAGACGATATGGCGCTACTCGACAAGATCATGGCACGCATGGACGATGCGCACCGGACCGGCGACTTCGACGACGAGGCTGAAATCGACGTCGAGTTCCACCACGCGATCTGTGAGTGCGCGCACAACATCATCCTTCTGCACACCCTGCGCTCCTGCTACCGGCTGTTGTCGGAAGGCGTTTTCCAGAACCGGCTCCTGGTGTTCACGGTGCCCGGCGCGCGCGAAGCGCTGCTTGCGCAGCATCGCGCGATCCATGCGGCGGTGAAGGCCGGCGACCCGGCTGCTGCCCGGCAAGCAGCGATGGACCACATCACCTATGTCGAACGGTCGATGGCGGAGGCTGAGCGTAGCGGCGACTGGCAGCGCGTCTCACGGCTGCGGCTGAAACAGCGTGTCGTCACCACCGACACCGAACCTGCGCGCAAACGCTCCTAACTGTCGAAACGGGAAGCCCATGAGCCACATCCTGACCATCGCCGACCTCAAGGACCTCGCGCGCCGGCGCGTGCCGAAGATGTTCTTCGACTATGCCGATTCCGGTTCGTGGACCGAAAGCACGTATCGCGCCAACGAAGAGGACTTCCAGAAGATCAAGTTTCGCCAACGCGTTCTTGTCGACATGGACAACCGTTCGCTGGCATCGACGATGATCGGCGAAAAGGTGTCGATGCCGGTGGCTTTGGCGCCAACCGGCATGACCGGTATGCAGCACGCCAATGGCGAGATGCTGGCGGCGCAGGCGGCGGAGGAATTCGGCGTGCCGTTCACCCTGTCGACGATGAGCATCTGCTCGATCGAAGATGTTGCCTCCGTAACCACCAAACCGTTCTGGTTCCAGCTCTATGTGCTGCGCGACAAGGATTTCGTGCTCAACCTGATCGACAGGGCGAAGGCGGCGAAATGCTCGGCGCTGGTGCTGACGCTCGACCTGCAGATTCTCGGCCAGCGCCACAAGGACATCCGCAACGGGCTTTCGGCGCCGCCCAAGCTGACGCTGACGAACATCGTCGACATGGCCATCCGGCCGCGCTGGTGTGCCGCCATGGCCGGCACCAAGCGGCGGACCTTCCGCAACATTGTCGGCCACGCCAAGGGCGTCGGCAACATGTCCTCGCTGGCATCGTGGACGGCGGAGCAGTTCGATCCGCATCTGTCGTGGAAGGACGTCGCCTGGATCAAGGAACGCTGGGGCGGCAAGCTGATCCTCAAAGGCATTCTCGACAAGGAAGACGCGCTGATGGCGGCCAAGACCGGTGCCGACGCGATCATCGTTTCCAACCATGGCGGACGCCAGCTCGATGGCGCATCCTCATCGATCGGCGTGCTGGAAGAGATCGCAGATGCGGTCGGCGACACGATCGAGGTGCATATGGATGGCGGCATCCGCTCCGGCCAGGATGTGCTGAAGGCACTCTGTCTCGGCGCCAAGGGCACCTATATCGGCCGGCCATTTCTTTACGGCCTGGGTGCGCTCGGCAAAGGAGGGGTTACCAAGGCGTTGGAAATCATCCGCAAGGAGATGGACATCACGCTGGCACTGTGCGGAAAGCGTCTGGTCACCGACATGGGCAAAGACCAGCTCCGGCGTTAGAGCTGGCGTCGTTTCACGAAACGCAGAAACGCTCTATCTCTTTGTTTTGTCGCTGTTCCCAAGTGAAATCGCTATGCGCTTTTTCCGGGAAAAGCGTTTCACAATTTTCCTGGAACTGCTCTAGAGTTCCGTGACAGCCTGATCACGGAGACAATGAGAAATTGGCGGAAACCGGTATCCACTTTCTCGACGCGCATGGGCCGGAGGGGGTGCGTGTTTATTCGATTGGCGACGTGCATGGCCGGCTCGACCTGCTGGCTGCCATGCATCAGCGCATCAAGACCGAGATCGAGACGCAGGCGCCCGCCGACTGGCGTGTCATCCATCTTGGCGACTATGTCGACCGCGGTCCGGATTCAAAGGGTGTCATCGACTTCCTGATCGAAGCGCGGGAGCGCGACCCGCGCCATCTGATGCTGGCCGGCAATCACGACATCGGCTTTCTCGATTTTCTCAATAGGCCCGACCCGGACGGACTTTTCATCCGGTTTGGCGGCATCCAGACGGCGCAGTCCTACGGCGTGGCGATCAGCGATAGCGCCAGCGCATGGTTCGGCAAGGCCGAGGCGGCCGTGCGCAAAGGACATCAGGCTCTGATCGAGGCCGTGCCGCAAAGCCACGTCGACTTCCTGCGGTCGCTGCCGTTTTCAGTGACGCTAGGCGATTTCTTCTTCTGCCATGCCGGCATCCGGCCGGGCATCCCCCTGGAAAGGCAAAACCCGCAGGATCTGATCTGGATCCGCGACGTCTTCCACGATCACACCGGCCTCTATCCGAAGATCGTGGTGCACGGCCACACGCCGGTACCGGAGGCGGAAGTGATGGCCAACCGCGTCAATGTCGACACGCTTGCCTGGCAATCAGGCATGCTGACCGCGCTCGTCGTCGACGGCTCGGACAAACGTATCCTGACGATGACGATCAAGAAACCTGGGAAAATAGGGGAAGCTTGACCGCTGCGTGGCCGAGGACGCTCGGCTTTAGTGCAGCGAGGCGGTCACGCCGTAGCCGTCGACGGCGTTGTGGTTGTTGGCCGCGTCCGCGGCATAGATACCCAGACCGCAAAGCACGATGGCGGACAACATGGCAAAGGACAGAAGCGCTGCTTTCACGGAGGTCATCTCTTGTTGAGCTTTCTGCATCTGTGCACGAGGCGGTTACCAATGCGTTGAAACGGAGAATTCGCTTCAAAATTTCGACGATTTTGCGCTTCTAGGCACGTTCTGTATCGACGGTGTGTCGCGCCGGTCACACCAAAGGTTCATCGCGGTTGCACAAAAGATGCGGAGCGCGCGCCTTCTAGCCCGGATATCTCACACAGTTGAAGTGCATCGGGGCTCCGAATCAAGGAAAATGCTTCTGCGACAAAGACTTACCTTGAGCA
>NZ_JAMYOR010000115.1:0-6213 GCF_040319965.1 Mesorhizobium sp. M0830
TTCAGATCAACCACTGACGAATCGCGCGCCGTTGAGTGACCCGGCTGCAGCACCGAGGCACCCAGCATCGACCCACTGCCTCCGGCGTAGGGCGCCGCGGCGTGTTCTTGTCCGCTCCCTTGCGTCATGAGTTGCGCCTCCCATGGCGATCGTAGAAGGTCCGCGTGCGGAATCGAGTCGAAATATCCCGACAAATCAGCGTCGACCTTCTGCTTTTGCAACCGAGCCCACCTTTCGGCCACCGCGGCCTCGCCAACCGCGGAGGACGTCTCCTCAGCCCTGGCGAACGCTGGCCCGGCAGGCGCCGGCGGCACAGAACGAGCAGGGTCACGCAACTCGGACGGTGAGGGGGGATTCAGATCAACCACTGACGAATCCGGCGCATGATGATGGCGCGCCGTTGAGTGATCCGGCTGCAGCACCGAGGCCCCCAGCATCGACCCACTGCCTCCGGCGTAGGGCGCCGCGGCGTGTTCTTGTCCGCTCCCTTGCACCATGAGTTGCGCCTCCCATGGCGATGTATCCACTTGAGGGCCGGGATCATGCACTGGTTCGTCCATTTGCTTTTGCAACCGAGCCCACCTTGCGGCCTCCGCGGCCTCGCCAACCGCGGAGGGCGTCTCCTCAGCCCTGGCGAACGCTGGCCCGGCAGGCGCCGCCGGCACAGAACGAGCATGGTCACGCAACTCGAACGGTGCGGGGGGATTCAGATCAACCACTGACGAATCGCGCGCCGTTGAGTGACCCGGCTGCAGCACCGAGGCACCCAGCATCGACCCACTGCCTCCGGTATGCGGTGCCAGGTGCTCGTCCCCCAGCATCATGGGCTGCGCCTCCCATGCCAATGCACCCACTTGATGGGTGGGGGCCTGCATCAGCACGCGAGCGCCTGAATTGCCGATCTCGCTCAGCTGCTTAGCTTTCCCAGGGGGCTTCTCTGGCCGACCCAATGCCTTCTGCGGCCCGCTGTGCTGCGCAGCGGCGTCCCCAATGGCACGAGCCTCCATGCCGACTGCGTCTTCCGGACGAGCAGCAAGGGCAATTTCGCGCCCGAGTGCGGCGTACGGCGGGAACTTCCGGAGATGAGCTAGTGCACTGATCCACCGGTTACCACTGGAGTCCAAATAACGCCTGGCATCTTCATCCAGCGACCCCTCGTAAAGCCGAGCCGCAATCCCCGGCCTGTTGTTTTCATGCAGGTATTGACTGAAACGTCTAAGAGTAGCCGCATAGTCCTGAGTGGTTTTGGGATTCGGCCCGGTCGCAGGCGCTCCCTTGTACTCTTTGATGAGAGCCGCTTTGTACTCTTTGATGAGCACGGCGTCGGCAGGGTCGGGATTCAGGGCAGCGCGGCCCACCATTGGCGCTCCGCCCGCCGACTCTTTGAGACGACCCAGTGCTCTAGCCACGTTCGAGGAGCCACTCTCGCGCTGGTACTCCTTGAGATCCTGATCCAGCAACGGATCGTCAAGCCGAGTAGCAAATCCCGGCTTGTTATTATCAAAGAGCCAACGACCAAAGCCGAGAAGAGAATTTACATGGTCCGTGACCGTGCGCTCCCCGACCTTACCGGCATAGAGTGCTGACCGCAGCCCTTCGACAACGGTCGCATCGTTGGAATAAAGAGGACGCTTGTCGCGACCGGAGACCACTACTGGAGGATCTGGCTGCACCGCCGCCGGCATAGAACGAGCATGGTCACGCAACTCGAACGGTGCGGGGGGATTCAGATCAACCACTGACGAATCCGGCGCATGATGATGGCGTGTTTCCCCGGGAACAACGTCCCGTACGAACACCGAGTCTGGGTTGCCTTGGTCCGGCGCGACTGGAGCCAGGGCTCTGTCGTGCAACGCTCGCGCTGACTGGCCGAGCCGCTTGATCCGCTGGTGAAACGTCCCAACGGGGCTTTCCTTAACCGCGTCTCGCGCCTGTCGGTCCATGAGTTCAAAGTTCGTGAGATAATTTGCCGTTCCAGATGTATCGTCACCCATGAGTCGGGTTTGTAGTGCCTGCCGATTGACGACGAGGTTGTTGAGGTTCAGGTCTGGCAGGTCTGGCTGCCATCTTTGCAATCGCCCAACCAGCGCCCGCGTGCCGTCCACCACGTAGACTCCGCAATCCCACTCGTTGCTCTGCTGGGCGATGCGGGGTAAGTCCACGCGGGTCTCCAGGCTGGCGCCCAGCCTTTCTGCGAGGTGTTTTGCAAGCTTGTCATGCCATCCGCTGACGGAGTCATAATGATAGGCAACCGGCCGTTCCCGGTCGCTGCGATCAACGAACAGCAGCGACCAATGTTTGCCGCGCTCCGCAAGAGTCTTACCGCCATCGCTCACTGGCACGAACAGGAAGTCGGCTGTGTCGTTACCGTTCTGATTATGGACGATGCGCTGGAATGCGCTTAGCTTGTCGCTCTCGGAGCCCAAGCGCAGATGATAATTGGCTACGAGGGGATCCACGAACCGCGTCCGGGCGGCGAGTTCTGGATTGTTCCCCTGCAACTCCTGCTCCAGGAGCTGGTAATCCCTGTGGATATGTTCGTCGCCTAGCAATTGCAATGCGCCGAGCACCCGCCCGCTGGGGTCGCCGAAAACACCAAAAAACCCTTCGACCGCGGGGGACATCCCCTCAGGAAAGAGCTCTGGCGAGGCGGAATTCCCCGCCCGCAAGCTGGGAGGAGCGAATTCCGGTGGCCTCAGTGGCACCTCCTCGCTTGGTAGCAGGTTGCTCCTGTCCTGTGCAGCGATCCGCTCGTCCGGCGCGCGCTGGTCGCCGTCGCGCCAGATCAGGGGACGAAAGGACTCTGCGGGATCCGAGGCTTGGTGATGGTGCCCAGTTGGTACGAAAGACGATGGCAGAACAGCGGCGTCTTCATTAGCTTCCCCAGGGAGCTTCTCTGGCCGACCCAATGCCTTCTGCGGCCCGCTGTGCTGCGCAGCGGCGTCCCCAATGGCACGAGCCTCCATGCCGAGTGCGTCTTCCGGACGAGCAGCAAGGGCAATTTCGCGCCCGAGTGCGGCGGACGGCAGGAACTTCCGGAGTTGAGCTAGTGCAATGATCCTCCGGTCACCACTGGAGGCCTTATAGCGCTTGGCATCTTCATCCAGCGACTCCTCGTGAAGCCGAGCCGCAATCCCCGGCTTGTTGTTTTCAACCAGGTATTCACTGAAACGTCTAAGAGTAGCTCCATAGTCGTGAATGGTTTGGCGATTCGGCCCGGTCGCAGGCGCTCCCTTGTACTCTTTGATGAGAGCCGCTTTGTACTCTTTGATGAGCACGGCGTCGGCAGGGTCGGGATTCAGGACAGCGCGGCCCACCATTGGCACTCCGCCCGCCGACTCTCTGAGACGACGCAGTGCCACAGCCACAGTCGAGGAGCCACCACTGCTCTCGTACTCCTTGAGATCTTCATCCAGCGACTCCTCGTGAAGCCGAGCAGCAAATCCCGGCTTGTTATTTTTAAAGAGCCAACGACCAAAGCCGTAAAGAGAATTTACATGGCGCTTGACCGTTTCCTCCTTGGCCTTACCCGCGTAGAGTGACCTCAGCCCTTCGACAACGGTCGCATCGTTGGAATAAAGAGGACGCTTGCAGCCGCGACCGTCGGAGACCACTACTGGAGGATCTGGCTGCACCGCCGCCGGCACGGGGGAACGAGCATGGTCACGCAACTCGAACGGTGCGGAAGGATTCAGATCACCCACTGACGAATCCGGCGCATGATGATGGCGCGCCGTTGAGTGACCCGGCTGCAGCACCGAGGCACCTAGCATCGACCCACTGCCTCCGGCGTACGGCGCCGCGGCGTGTTCTTGTCCGCTCCCTTGCATCATGGGCTGCGCTTCCCATGGGGCCGCGCCTTCGATGAGGCTCAGGTCTCCGTGAGACGGATGAGGATGGAACGGGTCTGGCAGAGCCGGAACGCCGGGGGCGGGAATTTGGGCAGCGGCTTGGCGCGCCTCGCCCGAGCGCTGCTCAAAGCCCTCTTGCCCGGCCTGTGCCGCTTGCTCTTGAGATGCCGGGGGCTGCACCTGCCGCCAACCTGTTACATTGGATAGGTCAAATTTGTGCCGGTTCACGTTAGCCTCACGTCCACAGATCAGCTGAGCAACCTACTCGGGCATACTTACGAGAAGCTGACGAGGTCCGCGGTCCCGGAGCGGGTAGGCCTAATTTTCTGCGCGCCGATTGCGCTGGCGCGACGTAGCCCGGCCTTTTGCCAGCTCGGCAGCTACGGCTCGCAAAGAGCGTCGTAAGGCTTGCGGAGCCGCCCCTCAGCTCCCGTCGAGGAGCAATCCACAATTCACATATTTGGAGATGGCTCGCTGGTTTACCGGTCTGCGAGCCCTGCAAGCCCATGCTTCAGATGCCGCCCGTGCAGAGGTATTTCATTTCGAGGTAGTCCTCGAGGCAATGGCGGGAACCCTCCCGCCCGATGCCGGACTGCTTCACTCGGCCGAAAGGCGCGGCTTCCGACGACATGCGTCCCGTGTTCATACCACTATGCCATATTCCAAGGCCTCGGCGACACGCCAAACACGCTTCCGTTTGAGGCACAAATGTGGGGGAAGGCCGTAGATCGTGTCGTTGGCCTCATGCACGACCTATCCGCATCGTCGAAGCAATCACAGGCGCCAGCCGCCCGAATGTCTCTTTCTTGCGCGATGGTCATCTCGCTGGAGACCGGACCGATAGTTCGACGTGCCATTCGCGCGATGCGTTTGCCCCCGCATCGATTCTGCGGCCTTTCGCGACGGCATGGGATTCGATTTTGGCCAGAGCCTGCCTGTCGATCAGCGCACCGATCGCCACTCCGGAGCAAAGCCCTCGCCAACGATAAGTGGCGGACTTTCTCCACGAACTCTCGACAAACACCTTCGTGAACGCCTGACTGGACGGGGGTAGCCATGCCGAACAGGTCGCATAACCACGCCATCGTTCGGCGACTGCAGCCGCGAAGCGTCTCGAACACATCGGCTCGATGCGGTTGCGTCCAGAATGCATCAGCGAGCGGCGGGAGTCTTCGCTATATTCGCCCCCGACATCCCGAAGTCCACCAGCTTGCCTGCCAAAAAGGGGTGTTGCATGAATAAACCCGCTTTCGTCGCCGTCAGCCGCGTGCCCAGGAAGGACGACAGTCTCCATAGCAAGAATGCGAGATGATCATCGTATTCAGCGGCAGCGTGCCGGCGAAATTGGGTGTTCGGCAAGCCAAATAGCGCGATGCAGAAGGATGGTGAGGATTTCGCGTCCGCCACTGCGATGCATAGAGCCACCCTTCGCAACTGACCAGCGCAACAAAGCTCGTTATGCGGCGCGTAGGTTCGTAGACGCTTATCCAGTATCGAGATAACAAGGCCGCTGCGCAGGAACGAACTCTGAGAGCGCACCCTGCGAGAGGTTGCGCTTGCTGACGCGGCTGTGGAAGAAGCAGGGGCTCGCGCCGAAGCGCATGATCACCGACTAGCTTCGCTCGTATGGAGCGGCAAAGCGACAGATGATGCCGGACGTCGAGCACCGGTCGCACAAGGGGTTGAACAACAGAGCGGAGAATTCCCATGTGCCGCCGCGAAAACGGGAGCGGATGATGCAGGGGTCCGATCGCCGGGAGGCCTGCAACGCTTCGTCTCGACCTTGTCAGCCCTCCGCAACCTCTTCGTCCCCCGCCCCAAACGTTCTGCTCTCGCCATACATGTTCATCGCTTGCAAGCCATCGCCGAATGGAAGGCCGTGACTGGAACGCCCGCAACAATGGATTGCTAACGGCGAACTCATGCTGGTCGGCAAGGCGATACTGGCTGGAGCATCAACTCGGCCGACGAGAGTGGCCACACCATCCTAGACAGGATCGGCCGATATGCCCGGCATCGCCGCTCTGCAAAAAGCACAGCGGGCATCCAGACGTTGCCGGGTTGACTATGGGTGTCCGAACCGCGAAAAGAGGCCGCTCTTTATGAGTGGCGTGCGCTGGCAGTCTAACCCCAAGCCCCCCGCCCGGGCTGCCGGCGCGCTTCTAGGAACATCGAGGTAGATGACGAGACTCCGAACTACATTTCCAAAGCTATCGGTGGATTCACATTTCAAGCCCAATCGATTTCCTACAGCTAGGCGCGAACGTTCGATTGGAACATTCAGAATTCACATCAAGGTGCACCGCTATTGCGTCCCGAACAGGTTCGGCTGCTCGATGACGACTACGAGATTGTTCTCATC
>NZ_JAMYOR010000116.1:0-6209 GCF_040319965.1 Mesorhizobium sp. M0830
GGAGGGCCTGGCCCATGGCATTGATTCCTTTTTGTGAAACCAGTGCCAGCCGACGTCACAATGTCATCAAAACTGAGTCAGAGCCAAAATTGGACGCCGATCGGGGGTCAGTTTTGGAAGCCGTTTGACACTGGATGCGATGCGCGCCAATCGCGGCCTTGACGATCCCCGGCTGCTTTGTTCGGGGCCGGGGCGCCTTTGCCAGGCGCTGGCAATCGACAAATCGCATGATGGGCTGCCATTGGACGAGCCGCCATTCGAGTTCATGGCGCCGCTCGAACCCAGCGCCATCTTGACTGGCCGCAGGATCGGCATTTCCAAGGCTGTCGACGCGCAGTGGCGGTTCGGACTGCGCGGCTCGGGTTATTTGAGTCGCGAATTTTGATGCTGCGCACTACAACGGTATCGGTGTATGTCCAGGCGCGGGTGTTATCTGCGCGGGCGCGCGGGCATAGACCGTATATGCCTGGTCCATCCCGGTGCCGGTGCCGCTGGCAGTGTCGGTACCGATTGTGTTCCCCAAACCGTCGTCATGCCAACGTCGCTGTATAGCGAATAGCTCACAGGCTTGGTGCCGCTCGTCATCTTTCGGTTGGCGACCGTGGCGCCGGAACCGGCTCCCGCGCTCAGCCCGACTGTGTAGGGGGTCGAGTTGGTGCAGCGAACCGTGACCGAGCCCGTCGAATCGACATTACGCCAGCACTCCAGCGGAGTCACGCTGGTGGCCGAGACGTTGCAGTTCGCGTCGATTGTCGCGGTCCAGGTTGAACCGCTGCAGATAGCTTGGTGGGTGCCTGTCGCGCACGCTGCCCCGGTCTTGTAGTCGTAGGCGGCCGCCGGGGCCGTGGTCATGGTCCAGACATACGATCCGGGCCAATTGATCGAGAAGGACGCCGTCGCGTCGTCGACGGCTCCGCTCAGTACGTCCACCAAACCGTACGATTGGCGGCCGTGACCGAGCAGCTCTGAGGCCAAGCCCCTTGCAGACCGCAAGCGAAGAATGGCGAGGATTGGCCGCAGCCGGGCTGTCCGGTGAAGCGAACGCCATAGCCGACCATAGATTCTGAAAACTTGCTACAGTGCTCACCATGGTGTCTGCATATCATGGGGCCGAGATACAAAGCAGGCTCAACCGTCGATACGGCCGCGGCATGGGTGCGGCGGTAAGGCGTTAACCCCCTGGGGTGCCACCGTCGAAACGACGACTGCTCGAGGCGCAACCGCGACCTCCAACGGGTCGGCTGAAATGTTCGTTGTAGCCGCTGTTCTCAGGTCATCGCCTTGAGCGGCATGGGTCTGTAGGCGCAAGGCAGCAGATCGTCGGCTTGTGGATGGCAGGCGATGAGGTAGCACAGTTTTGGCTCTGGCTCCGCGGTATGCCGCAACTGAACCAACGTCCGGTTTTGTGCAATGGCGGAATCATCACGAGCGGCCGCAATGAGGCCGGTACCGGAACGACGGCTTTCGGGAGCGACTGGGATAAAGCCGCCAGTATAGAGGCCCCTCCGAGGCTATGGTGTGCCGCGCCTTGAGTTGTCGGAGGTAAGCATGGAGCGGGTGCCAAAGTAAATTTTGACAACTTTATATTCTCGAATCTTAGTCACGTGGGTGAGAAATCTGACCCTACGCCAGATCCGTGCCTCGGCGGGTTCAGGAGCACAGAAAATCGTCAACGTCGGCAAGGCGTTGCGGCTTATGGCGGTGACGCTCGTGCAAAGCAGGTCGACGAGGAGGCGGTGCCGCGGTGTTCAACCGAAGAGCGAGCATGCGGCCGACCGCCGCAGGGCCAGCCTTGATATACGCTGCCCAAACAAGCGCGGAGAGGCTGCAGGTGCTTGCCAACGAGATCCACGCGTTACGGCAGCGCGCAAGGGCGGGCCTCGTTCTGCCTCAAGCCGGCCGGTGGGTGCCAAGAATGCCGCGCCGCTGCTATGGCAATATGGGCAATTGATTAGCATATGCCGTACGACGAAGATTAGCGATTGAACCACGAGGCATCCAACAGGCGGCATTCGGGGATCACAACCGGGCTGTGATCGCCCGGTGGTGTCTCAGTTGACCGGCCTGTCATTCATGAGTCCGCTGAAGCGATTGACCCGGCGGCGAAAACCGTTGCGCTGAACAACGGTTCGAAGCTCAGCTACGACCGTCTCGTTGTTGCGCCAGGTATCGCATTCAGGGATCGGGCGCTTAGGGGCTATGACGAGGCTGCGATGGAGATCATGCGGCACGGCTGGAATGCAGGGCCGCAAATCAGGCTGTTGTGGAAAGCATGGAGGACGGCGGCCTATAGCAGCCGGCGCCGAGGGCGTTACCAAGTTCGTCCTCGGTTCCATCGGCCGAGGAGTTTCGCCGAAATGGCCGCAAGCGTTCCTAGACTTATTTTCCATCCCAGCGCTCATCCGACATTTAGCGAAACCGGAGCACATCAACCCGAGTGGTCACTCTTGAGCCTGTTCGTGCGATCCATCCTGCGGCCGGAACAATCCTCGTCGCTCGTGGTTTGGATGCCACCAAACAAGGAGACCTCTGATGTCTGAATCGCGCGAATGGATGATCCAGTGGCTGAGAGATGCCCACGCCATGGAAGAGCAGGCGGAGACGATGCTGTCTGGACAGTTGAGCCGCATCGAGACCTATCCGGAGCTGAGGGAGCGCATCCGCCTTCATCTCGAAGAAACAAGGCAACAGGCTTCCCGGCTGAAGACCTGCCTCGACCGTATCGATGAAGGATCGTCCACCGTGAAGGACGCGGGCGGCAAGCTCATGGCGCTCGCCCAATCCATCAGCGGCGTGTTCGCCGGCGATGAGGTGATGAAGGGCTCCCTCGCCAGCTACACTTTCGAGCACATGGAAATCGCCTCCTATACAATCCTAATCGCGGCGGCCAACGCCGAGGGCGAGACCGAAATCGTGCAGGCCTGCGAGCAGAACCTCCGCGAAGAGGAGGCAATGGCGGAGTGGCTGAAAAGCCGTCTTGGCCAAACAACCCAGACGTTCCTGACGCGGGCGGCCGCCGACAGCGACAGCGCCAAGCGGTGATGGCCGGGTTGGTTAGCACGAGAAAGGCGACCCGCTCCCGACAGCCGGGACACTGTCGTCCAGGCTGCTCTTCCGTAGTTCTGGAGTTCCGGCGCCGAATTCTCGCCTAGTCGACCGCCGCGTGCTCCTCAAGCCGTCGCTGATACGCAATACCTACCGCAGCCGCGATGGCTAAACCCGCGGCACCAAGAAGCAGCTTGTCTCGCGTCTCCTGATCGCTCAGTGCGCCCTGGACAGCAGATGACGCTTGACCGGCCGCAGCGGCTGCCCCCTCGGCGGCCTCGCTGCCGGCCTGCCGCAATTCGTCGACCAGATTCGGCGTCTTGGCGCCCAAATTCCGCACCTTCTCTTTTACGGCGCCAGCCGCTTCCTCCGCATGTTCCTTCACTGTTTCGGCCGTCTTGGCGCTCATTTCGCCGACCTTCTCTGCCAGCTCGACTGATTGCTCCTTCAAGCGCTCTCTGGCGAAAGCGAGAGGATCGACCTGCCCGTCCAAGCCCGGCTGAATTGAAGGCGTACGCAACAGGCTGAATAGTCCTGCTCCGATCAACGCGGTCGCGATTGGCGGACGGTGAAGGAACCGCCACGCGAGACCAGCCCCAATTACCAATGCGGCGCCAGGATTCGTGGCAGCCTTTGCCTTGAGATCGTCGATGATCTCCAGCGCCGTCGACTGCGCGGTCGATCTTGCTTTCGCGACCAGCGCATCCTTGGCCTCGAGCGCCTCTTGCTTCAGTTCGTCGGTAAACTCGGACACCGTATTTGGCGAGCGCAGCGTCGACAAATCTTCCGCGAGCCTTGCGCGGGCTGCCTCAACGTCGTGTTCGAGTTGGCGGAGATTTGCCTCGCCCATCACGAGCCTCGCTTTCCGCTGGACTGGCCGGATTTGCCGGACCGGGAAGCACCCGGCCGTTGTGACTGATCCGAATTGGCCGATTTATCTGTCGACCGGCCCATGCTACCCGGGGCCGATTGGCCGCGCGATATGCCCGAGGTCGCGGACGGCGACTCAGCCGACCCGGCTTGCTGTTCGCCCGACAAGGTGCTGCCGAACTCGCCAGCCACTTCGCTCACGACATCCTTGAGGCCATCAGCATTAAGGCCGCGCTCCTCGGCAGCGGTCCTGAGCCTTTCGCGCGCCTTCACCGTCGACTCCTTCAACCGTTCGCCGACTTTCTCGGCGCTGTCCGTCAACTGCTCTCCAGCTGGGCCGAGTGTCCGCTTTTCAAAATCCGTGGGGCGGATGGCTGCAGCGACAGCTGCCCCTGTGGCGAGGCCGAGCAGCGCCAGCGTCAGTGGCTGCTCTTCGACTACGCGGTTCACCGTCTCTTGGAAAGTTGATTGGGCCCGTCGCGCGACCCGCTCCGATGTCTCAGTGACGTTGCGTCGCGCCTCGTCGACGTATTCCGACGCGAACGAAGTGTAAGCGCTGGCCGTGGCCGCGACCTTGCCGCCGAGGTCCGAGGCATGCTCCCGTGCATTGTCTGCCGTCTCCGAAGCGTCCTCCGTGCTTTTCGACCGGCGCCCCTGGCCGGCGGTGTTCGAGGACGTTGGGTGAACGCTTCGCTGGCCCTTACTTCCGCGGGTTTCATCAGCGTGATCAAAGCCGCCGCTGGCCCATGCCCCCCTGCGGCGCATCAACAGCGCGCAGCCGGCTGCAACGAGAAGAAGGCCTTCCGGATTGTTTTTGGCGGCTCCGATGAGCCATTCCGCCGTTCCGATGTTGGGCATATGCGCTTCGCGGCTCATGTTAGATGCTCCTTGGTTATCGATATATCCTGTTTGATCTGATGGATTGAGCGCGTGGGCGTCATCTCCTTTTGCGCATCCATGCGGCCCTTGTAGTAGGCGAGTGCTCCAGCTGCGGCCACGACGCCGGCAACGATCAGGCAGGACCAGTGCATTACGATCCCAAAGCTAGCTATCCAGAAGACGAGGGCTTGCACTGTCAGCAATGCAGCGATCAGCCCAAGCACCCCGGCAGCGGACATCCAAATGCCGGCCCGAAGCTTGGCAAAAACGTTTTCAGACAGCTCCGCCCGGGCCAGCCGCAGCTCCTTTTGCACGAGGTCGGCAAGATCCGCCGCGGCGTCGGATAGTGCTCGTGGGAGCGTGGAATTCTTGAGCTGATCATGTGCCATTAAATTCGCTCGCTGCTTGCCGGTTGCGCCCGCGCACGGACTCATTGGAGCGTGACGACGCCGGCGGCGCGCTCTTCAGCGTCCGAAATGTCAAAAACCCCGCAAGGGCAGCAAGCCCAAAAACCAATCCGGGCTGGCGCCTAGTCAAATCGGAGGCGGCGCGGACCAGCTGATCGACCGACTGGTCCCGCAGATCGTCTGCGTAACCATCGATCCTGTTCGCAAACGTACGAACCACACCGGCGACTAAGGGCGCGCTTTCGTCGAGGTCCTCGGCTGCGCGTTTCGTCGAACTCGCGAGCTGGCCCATCACCTCGGCACTGCTGCCGACCTGACGGTCGAGCATTTCCTTCACCTGGTTGGTAACTGTTGACGCACTATCCGAGGCCGCCTCCTTGGCCGTATCAACTGCTTGTTGAGCCATGTCGGAGGCTTTCGAGAACACGTCGCTCACGGTTGCCCCAATGTCCTTGTTTGCAATGTCCTCATCAGGTGTTTTGGTCGCGGATTCTCGTTCCTTGTTTTGTCTGTTCATGGTTTCCTCCATTGACAGGCAAAACTGCGGCAAAACCTTTTAGTTCCGTGGAGCTGCTCAAAGAAGCTACCCTTGCGCGCGGATACGTCTCAGCACAGTCCAAAGTGCTTCCACGAAAGTGGCTTCCCGGCTGTTTCATAGGAGCCAACCATCACCGGTCTCGCCTCGCGAAGCTATCGGCAGCGATCCTTGCGGCAGCCCGGACCAAGGAGCGGTATTTCGCCGTCCAGTCATGCCCCCGGCGGTAGGGTCTCAGTTTGGGTTTCGGCTGTGGTTGGAAGCGGACTGCTGAGACCGGACCTAGCGGCTTGCCCCGCCACCCGGGCTATCACGGGGTGGCGGGCCTCCGACTCCCCCCGTGGTGTGGACGCGCCGTGACGACTATCCCCAGGTAAGTTGCCCGCCGTGCGTGTATCGACTGCACATTCGCCGCGGAGGTGCGTAGTCTGCGCCGTTGAACGGACACCGATAGGCCCGACAAGTACGCTGGA
>NZ_JAMYOR010000117.1:0-5425 GCF_040319965.1 Mesorhizobium sp. M0830
CCCACTTATAAAATTTCCCTTTGGGGGGCCTGTTTTTTTTTTTATTACCACCCTGGTGCTTAACGGGGGGGGGGTTTTGTTATGGGGCGGGGCCCCATCTCGCCCCCCCGCGACATCATCTCCAGATCAAGATTTGACGGGCAATCCGGTCGCCGCGGCGATCTGGCTTGCGGCGTCGTCGAGTGCCGCCTTGGCGTCGGGATAGCCGCCGGCCAGATATTTGGTCTGCACTGCGCGAACGATGATTTCGGCATCGCTCTGGAATGGCGTGCCGCGGCTGGGAACGACCTTTGGCAAAGTGCCGAGGATATCCTTCCACACCGCCTGGCCGCCCCAGTAGGGCAGGCCTTCGGAAACATAGGGCTCATTGAGTGCCGAGATCAGCGAGGGCACGAGGCCGAAACCCTTCAGCATCGTGATCTGGCCTTCATTGGTTCCGAGCGTGTACTTGAGATAGGCGTAGGCAGCCTCCTTGTTCTTCGACGCCGATGTGATGGCCAGCGAAGACCCGCCGAGATTGGCGGCGCGGGGGCCGTCGGCGGTGAGGCTCGGCATCAGATAGACGCCCCATTTGCCGTTTTCACCGGCCGATTCGGTGCGAATGGTGCCTTCATACCAGCCGCCATAAATCTGGGTGGCGACGGTACCGGCGGTGTTGTTGGTGATCTTGGTGCCCCAGTCGGCCGACGAAATGATGCCGGCGTCCTTCATCTCCTTGATCTTGGTCATGGCATCGACGCATTTGGGCTGGTTGACCGTGATGGACTGCCCATCCGCGGAGAAATAGGCGCAGCCCTGTTCGTTGGAGATCATACGGAAGAATTCGCTATCGCCGTTGAAATCGGCGTTGGTCATGGTGACGCCCGGATTGGCGGCCTGGATCTTCTTGCCGGCTGCGATGAAATCGTCCCAGGTCTTGATCGACGCCGGATCGACGCCGGCCTTTTCGTAGAAGTCGCGGCGATAGAAGGCCGCGACCGGACCCGAATCCCACGGCATAGCATAAGCCTTGTCGCCGACTTCAAGCTCGGTGCGTTTGAAGTCGGGGAATTTCGCCTGATCCTCTGCGGTATAACCCAGCGTATGCAGGTCGACGAAGCAGTCGGGGAACTGGCTCCAGTAATTTTCGGCTTCGCCGTTCTCGATGGTGACGATGTCGGGCAGACCGACGCCGCCGGCCGCACAACCGGCGATCGACTTGTCGTAAGTCGGCTGGTTGCCGAGATCCTGGACCGTAACCTTGACGTCGGGGAATTGCTTGTTGAAGCCGGCAATGGTCGCCTTCAACGATGAAGCGGCGACATTCCAGCTCCAGATGGTGATTTCGCCGGACTGCGCATAGGCCGGGGCAGACCCCAGGGCAAGCACGAGCGCGGCGCAGGTCATTGTGATGCGCATAGAAATCCTCCCATTTCATTTGCTCTCTCACTGCGAGCATGGCTAGACTATGCAGTGGGCAAGGCGTGTCGCCGTCAAAGGGAATATGAAATTGGCGGAAAGTAAGATGCCGGAACGGCCGTTTTATCAACCTGGCGCCAGCAGCGTGGAAGGCCTGCCGCTGGCCCTGCAGATGTTTCATAACCATCCGCTGGTGATGCTCAAGCCGCATTGGCACGCCCAGGTTGAGGTCAATTTCATTGTGCGCGGCAGCGTGCATTACCGCATGAACGAACATGAGATCGCACTGTCGGCAGGCGATATGTGCCTGTTCTGGGGCGGCCTGCCGCACCAGATGACCGATCTCTCGGACGACGCCATCTATGCCGGCGCGCATCTGCCGCTGGTGCATTTCTTTCGCTTGCATTTGCCGACGGATGTCCGCCATCGGCTAATGACCGGCGCCACGCTGGTGACGGGCGCGACCGATCCGGCGGACCACCACAATTTCGAACGCTGGAATCGTTATTTCCGTTCGGGCGATCCGGCCATGATCGAGCATGCCGTGAACGAGTTGCTGCTGAGGCTGGAGCGGGTGCGATTCGAGCCTTATCGTCTGGTGCCGGAAACCGCCCCCGGGCAGGAAACGGGCAGCCCCTTCGACCAGCAGTCGTCCCGCAATGTCGGTCGAATGTGCGATTTCATCGCCGAGAACTTCCTTTACGAGATCGATAGCGTGAACATAGCGACCGCCGCCGATATCCATCCCAAATACGCGATGAACCTGTTCAAGAAATCGACCGGCATGACGCTCAACGAATATGTTAACCTGCTGCGGCTGAGCTATGCGCAAGCGCTCTTGATGCATCAGGACGCCAATGTGCTACGCGTCGCCATGGATTCGGGCTTCGGCTCGCTCAGCGCCTTCAACAAGTCATTCCGCAAGCTGGCCGGCATGTCGCCCTCCGATTTTCGCCGGGGCGTGACCGGCGCCAGATAGGCGGCGGCAGGCATGCCCCGCGCCGTTGCCGCAAAAGCGTTGCCGACTTGATCGCCGGCTAAAGACGGGTCGAACGGTTGCGGCCCGCGATAAGGACGCCGCCGGACGAAATGGCGTCGCACTGCCCACCATTTCCGACTGCCGCCGCGGCATCGGAAGCGGCCGTCGCATGGCATCGCCTTTCCTGTCTGAAATCGCCATCTGGGCGCTGGACAGGCCGAATTCCCATGCTATAACCCACGCGCTTTCAAGGGACGCCCACGGCGCCTCGATGAACTCCGGTCAACGAGATTTCGTTTGCCGGAACAGGCCCAGATAGCTCAGTTGGTAGAGCAGCGGACTGAAAATCCGCGTGTCGGTGGTTCGAATCCGCCTCTGGGCACCATCCCTTCTTCTCCCGACACTCCCTTTCGCCGAATCTTCTACGCTGCAGTTTCTGCAAGCGACTGGAATTGTTGATCTTTTGCGATCGCATTGCGCAATTAAGCGGGACAGGAAGCGCTTAGGGCGCATTTGGTCCAACGAGGCCGGGGATGGTATTTCCGTTGGTATTGGACATCCTGATGGTATCGAAACAGCCAAGGGAGACGTGAAATGTCGAAACGCCCGCCCTGCTTCCAAGCTCGTGAAATTGTCTGATGGGGGCGGGCTGCAGCTATGGGTACAGCCCACGGGCTCTCGCCTGCGGCGGCTCGCCTAAGACCTTTGTTCGAATTGAAGCAGCAAGGCGCGCCCTTCTTCGATCGCGGCCCGGCAATCGTCTAAGTCTATCAGTGAATTGATCCTGTCAAAGATCTGCAAGCGTCCTCACTCTCTCCAAGGCGAACGCCAATGATTGGCAGTCGAGGTTGGTTTGCGCCAGCACTTCCCTCACGTTCGGCGGCGACCAAGGCGCGCCAACTGGATGAGCACGAGTTCTTGGTACGCGATCAGGTGCGTTAACAAAGTGGATTGAACAAGCCGCTAGCGGCGCATGAAAGCAAGGTCGCATCACACGCCTCCTCCCCGAAAAGGACATCCAAGTTCGGCCTATCCTGAATCAAAACGACGCAGCCGTTAGTCCAAAATCAACCATCGGGGAGAGATTTTTGGACCATGTGACCTATTCCATCGTACGCTTAACCGCCGTCGCGTCCTCTGCGAGCCGAGGAACAATTTGACCGCCAGGGCCATGGGAACAAAAAGGCTTGGCACCTCGTCCTGCTTAAGAAGCCGCACCCCATTCTTGTTGTTTACGCCGCAAGCAGTGTGAGCGGCTTTCAAAGACCCCTTCTCGCTAAAGCCGGTCGGACGGCACTAGGGTTGCCGATCAGACGCTCTCGGATTTGGTGCAAGTATGAAATCGAAAACAGGCTCAGGCTGGCCTGGCTTTGGCTTCCGTAGAACAAGAGGGGAAGCTACGGCCGCTTCGGCGTGTTCAGCGAGCGCGGCAAGTGTGGTCCCGAGTGCCGTCTCAAATGGGCCATTCGGGACCCTCGCGATCTGACGAAAAAGTGCTGCAGCCCTCCCCGCATGGCGCGCCACAGCGCCACGTTTTCCCTCGCGGATTTTCACCCCGGCAGCGGCCAACAGGATCAGTCCCTTGAAGAACAAACGATGTTGAGCGCTTTGTTTGGCGGCGTGCCAAAGAGACTCCCAAGCCTCATGGGCCTCCCAGTAGTAACCGTGGTTGAAAAGGTCGATCCCCCACCGAAACACATCTGATTCCAGCTCTTCGCCAACGGCGACGGTCACCGGATCTGTTCGGTAACTGTGGCCCAATGGATCACGCACCGGATGCGGATATTTGCCGGGCAGATACGCATAGCTTGGGAAACTCTTATCGGGCAGCAAGCGAGGACGAGACATAGGCCCAGCAAGCATGAAAGCTCGTTGATTGGCAATTGATGCGGACGCGCGTTGACCGGAAAGCAACCGCTGGCGAAAGGACAAAAAAGGCGGTGGGGGCCTCTGATTCCCGCTTCGAGTGTGCGCTCTGACGTCTCTCATAGATCCCGATCGCAACCGGCGGCAATCGCATCCGCAGAATCGCTCATCCATGGATCTCAAACGGGCTTTTACTCTTCAAAAATTCAGAAAAGGCGTCCTTCTTGGGCAAATCGGTGAGTGATAGGAGGGCTCGATGCAGGGCTATTTTTCGGGCGACGGCGCTTTGCCCCGATCGCAACGCGGGCCAAATGCGCTTGACAAAATAGCGCCGGCCCGTTCAACCTGAGGCATTCACCAGGGGAGTCCCGGCAAGGGGCTGAGATACTGCTGGCTTTCGCGGCGCAGTGACCCGTTGAACCTGATCCAGTTCATACTGGCGTAGGGACGGTGCAAGCGCTTTGCGGGAGTTCACGCCCGAGGTCCTGTTTCGGCAGGTCGACAGAAGCGTCTTTTCATCCTTCCGGCACAGAACTGGGTCTCCAATGCATGAGCAAAGGAGCCTCACGATGAATGCCCTTACTCCCGCCGTGTCGACGGGACCGCTGCCCGCCTCGCGTAAGATCCACAAGCCGGGCGCTCTCCACCCACAGATCAGGGTGCCGATGCGCGAAATCTCCGTCCATCCGACAGCCGGCGAGCCGCCCGTTACCGTCTACGATCCGTCGGGCCCCTATACCGACCCGGCTGTCGAGACCAGTATCGAAAAGGGCCTGGCCCGACTTCGCCACGAATGGATTTTGGCGCGCGGCGATGTCGAGGGCTGTGACGGCCGCCATGTCCGGCCGGAGGACAACGGATTCGCGACGGGCGAACGCCTGACGCCGGAATTTCCCATCCGCCACCGACCGCTCAAAGCCAAAGCAGGCAAGGCGGTGACGCAGCTTGCCTATGCGCGCGCCGGCATCATCACACCCGAAATGGAGTTCGTCGCCATTCGCGAGAACCTTGGTCGCGAGATCCTGCACGGCAAGCTTGAGCGCGACGGCGAGGCTTTCGGCGCGACACTGCCCGATTTCGTCACGCCCGAATTCGTCCGTGACGAGGTGGCGCGCGGACGGGCGATCATTCCCGCCAACATCAACCATCCCGAGAGCGAGCCAATGATCATCGGCCGCAATT
>NZ_JAMYOR010000118.1:0-5241 GCF_040319965.1 Mesorhizobium sp. M0830
TCAAGCGTAAGCGCCTCAAAGCCCTCATGAACCCGACCTACCGCCAAGCCGTCCTTGCAGGTTAACGATTCATGATTTCGCCCTGCGGCAAAGACGATCACCGTGATGTTCGACGGCAAGTTGGCCTATAACGCCACCACTTTCAAACAGGCAGCCGAGACCCTCCGAGCCCGCACTGGACCTGCCCTGATTGCGGAATTTCCCAGCGTGACGTTGCACGCGCCTTCGGACGCCAAATTGGAAATCGATCAAGTCCGGCCGGAATTTGAGGCGCTGGCCCGTCACATCGGTCGGCTTACGTAGACTTCGGTCTTGCCATTGCTCGGAAGCAGACGTCGCCCGAAGCGGGAGCGATCGTGGTTGCGCGACATCTCGAGCACAGACTAGCTATAGTGGAGCGCTACGGCGACCCAGCAGCAGAGCGATGCCCAACGCCGGAAGCGTCGCCGCCGCGACGGCGAAGAAGACGAATTGCAGCCCGGCCGACGCGGCGACCAAGCCGAGCGCCGGACTGCCGAAGCCGAGCGCCACGTCGAGGAAGACGGTGTAGAGTCCCATGGCCAGGCCGCGGCTGCGTTGCGGAAGACGGCTTACGGCCTCGGCACCGAAACCGGGATAGACCAGCGAGTAGCCAAGGCCAGTCAGGCCCGCTCCGATGGCGGCGAGAAAAGGCCCGGGCGCAAGCCAGATCAGCATCAGCCCAGCCGCTTCGACCGCCACGAAGATCACGGCGACGCGCGCGCCCCCCAACTTGTCAGGCAGGTGGCCGAAGCAAAGCCTTGCCGCGATCAGCGACGCGGCATAAGCGGTGAAGGGAAGCCAGACCGGCTGCCAGCCGCGTTCAGCAAAGAGCAGCGCGCCAAAGGAAAGGATCGCGCCATAGCCAAGGCTGCTGAAAGCAGCTCCGACGCCGGGAAGCCAGACCGCTTGCGCCACGCTCGCCCATGACTGTCGCGCGGCGCTCGCTGCGAGACTGGTGCCACGCATAGGCAGGATGGCAAGCAGCGTCGCAAGCGGCAGGCCGACCGTCGCGAGTGCGATCGCGGCGAAGCCGCTCGCCGCGTAAAGCGCAGATCCGATCGGCGCGCCTAGCGCGAGCGCCGCGAACATCGCCATGCCCACCCTGGCTATGATCTTTCCGGAGTTCTGTCCGCCCGCAAGGGAAAGGCCCCAGGCGACACCGCCGGTGATGATGAAGCTCTCAGACGCGCCTAGTACCGCCCGGCCGGCGAAGAGCGCCGATGCGGACGCTACCGGTCGGTCGAGCAATGCCAGCGAGCCGAGATAAATGAACCCCGCCAGGGCAGCGGCAATGAGGCCGACGATGACGGCCCGCTTGCCGCCGCGCCCATCGGCATAATTTCCGGCTCCAATGCGCGACAGCATCGAGGCGACGAACTGGCTGCCCGTCACCAGCCCGACTGCGAAGGGGCAGAAGCCGAGTTGCTGGTGAAGATGCTGCGGCAGGACGGGTAGCGCCAAGCCGATCAGGAGGAAGCCGGCGAAAACAGCCGCCATGATTGGCATTCCGCTATCGCGCCATTTCGATCTGAAGTCCGCGCCATTTGTGACCACCGATAACACTTTGACAGCCGGCTGTTCCGATCAGTAACGTTCGTAGGTCACGCGCCAGCCCTCGGCCGGATTGTCCGGCGTGAGGACCAGTTTGTTGTCCGAGACTTCGAATTTGCGTTTCATGCTCTTCCCGACAAGGTTGCGGACCAGGGAGGACTCGATCGTGATGACGAAGGTCTTGTCCTGGTCGTTGATGGCGACCGGCCCGTAATAGGCTTCGTAGCCATTCGCCGTGTAAGGCGTGTCCGGCGCCTCAGCGTCGGGATTCTGGGCCTGCACCGAGAGGGTGCCGGACTCGGTGAAGATGACCTGGCCGGAATATGGCACGGGCTTGAGGTTTCCATCGGCGCCGGCCTCGAGCGACCTCATGCGCCATGCGCCGATGATCGGGGACTCTTGGGAGAAAGCCGGCGTGGCGACCGAAAGCGCAAGCGCCAGGGCGGCTATCTTCAATCTCATCGTCATATGCGTTGTTCCTTTTCTGATTTGTGGGCGCGAACAGGCCGTCCGCCCAATCTTCGCTCACACGGAAAGAATGACCTTGATGGCGCGCCGCTCGTCCATGGCGCGGTAGCCTTCAGCGACCTCGGCCAACGGCAGCTTGAGGTCGAAGACCTTGCCGGGCTTGATCACGCCCTTGAGCACACGGTCCATAAGGTCGGGCAGGAAGCGGCGCACCGGCGCCGGGCCGCCCAACATACGCTTCTGGCCGAAGAATAGTTTTTGGCCGTCGAAGCTCACGCCGTGCGGCACGCCGACATAGCCGATGGTGCCGCCGGGGCGAGAGCAGGCCAGCGCCTGGTCGAAGGATTCCGCTGTGCCGACGCATTCCAGCACCGAGTCCGCGCCAACGCCCTTGGTGAGTTCCTTTATGCGGGCGACGCCTTCCTCGCCACGCTGGGCCACGATATCAGTGGCGCCGAATTCGCGGGCGAGCTTTTGGCGGCTGGCGTGCCGGCTCATGGCGATGATGCGCTCGGCGCCCATCTCCTTGGCCGCAAGCACGCCCATCAGGCCGACCGCACCGTCGCCGACCACCACCACCGTCGATCCTTCTCGGACCTCGGCTGCATCGGCTGCATACCAGCCGGTGCCGAGCACATCGGACACAGCCAGCAGGTCAGGAATGAGTTCGGCCGGCGGCACCTCGGCGGTGGCGACCAGTGTGCCATCCGCCAAGGGCACGCGGGCGTAAGGCGCTTGCGCGCCCGACATGAACTCGCGCTGCACACAGGACGACTGGAAGCCGAAGCGGCAATGCGGGCAAGTATTGTCGGAGAGGCAGAACGAGCCGACGACGAACTGGCCGGGACGGACCGTGCGCACCTCTGCGCCGACCTCGATGACGATGCCACAATATTCGTGGCCCATATGCATCGGGCCGTCGACCGGCTGCAATCCGCGATAGGGCCACAGGTCCGAGCCGCAGATGCAGCTTGCCGACAGCTTGATGATGGCGTCCGTCGGCCGCATGATTTTCGGATCGGCGATTTCCTCGCAGCGGATGTCGCCCGGTTTGTAAAGAAGGGTTGCGAGCGTATACATTCCTTACACAAACAAGGAAGTCGCCCATGAAGCCCGCAATCACCTATCTTCGCGTCTCGACCGACCGTCAGGGCAAGAGCGGTCTCGGCCTTGAGGCACAGCGGCAGGCCATCGCCCGTTTCGTTGAAGCCGAAGGCTTCGAGATAGTCGGCGAGTTCATCGAGGTCGAAACCGGCAAGGGCGCAGATGCACTCGCCAAGCGCCCCCAGCTTGCCGCAGCGTTGGCGGCGGCCAAACGCAATGATTGCCCGGTGATCGTCGCCAAGTTGGACAGGTTGAGCCGTGACGTCCATTTCATCAGCGGCTTAATGGCGGATCGGGTGCCATTCGTCGTTGCCGAATTGGGCATGGGTGTCGACAGCTTCATGCTGCACATCTACGCGGCGGTCGCCCAAAAGGAACGGGCGGTGATCAGCCAGCGCACGAGGGAAGCTCTGGCGGCAGCCAAGGCGCGGCGTCAAACTTGGCGGACCGAAGCTTGCCGAAGCACAGGCGATGTCTCGTACGGTCCGCACGGCGCAAGCCGACGCCTTTGCAGCCAACATCCTCCCGATCATCCGCGACATCCAAGCAAGCGGGGTCAAATCGCTCCGGCAGATCGCGACAGCACTCAATGCGCGCGGCATCGCTTCGGCGCGCGGCGGAACATGGACAGCTGTTCAGGTGACGGACATCATCAATCGGGATGCTCGTAAGAAGCTCAGCCTACCAGAGCAAGCTTCTGCTGGGATGCAAGACGAAGTGGCAGGAGGTACTACGTCTGGATCGCAAACCCGCTCAACTCCCGCTGGTAGTCGTGCGGTGGCGCATGACCATAGCACCCCCGCCGGGGTTTGTCGGTGGCGGGAGTGGTGCCGATTGTGGGGCCCCGATCAGGCGACAGGCGCTAACTTCGCGTAATCCTGTGCCTACCCCCACTACCGAAGCTGCGCCTTACCTTCCGATTTGCGACGCTGCCGACATCAGCTCCTGAGTGTTCGGGGCGCCGAATAGGCCGCCATCGAGTACCTCGTTGGAAGTCCAGCGAACGACGCCATCGCGGTCCAGCAGGAACTGGCCGACGAGCTGCCCAATGCCGGTGGCCATCATCTGTTGATCCGCTTCCGTGATATCGTAGCTGTCCTTCTTGTTCAGATATTCGAGCGCCGCAAACGGGTCCATCGGTTCCGGCATCTCGCCCGGCAAGTCGACCCGCATCGACTTCACATCGCTCATCGAAACCTTTTGCGGCCATGCGCTCTCGTCTTCGGTGATCTGCATATTCGGCAATCCAAAGGCGCGGTGTGAAGTTCGCTCCGGATCGGACGCCGCGAGCAGGCCGAGCATCGGATGGTACCGCAGATAGAGGCGCGCCCGCTCGATGGGCGTGTTGACCACTGTCAGGCTTTCGATGCCCTTCTCGTTGAGGGCTGGGGTGAGTTGCGAAAGGATGGCGATATGACGCCTGCAAAAAGGACAATGGAGACCTCGATACAGCCCAACCAGCACTGGTTTCTCGCCTCGGAAATCGTCGATGGCGATCTTGCCCTCGCGGGTAATCGCGTCGAGCACGACATTGGGCGCCGTTTCGCCAGGTTGCAGCGGGCCTATGTTGAGACGTTCTGACATGCTGATCCCTCCTCGCGGGTCAATCCACAACGGATGTGCGGGCGGGTGGCTTGAGCCCATGTGCGGCACATACGTCCTTGGGCATGCTGAAATGGCGGTCGGCCTTAGGACGGCGTCGAGGTCGAGCGTCGATAATCCATTTATAACACACACGGAGAGGGTGGACGCTAGTTCTTACGGAGGGCAACGCTTTTACACTAGATGGCGCCCCACGAACGCTGGACCTTCTCGCGCAGACGATCCCACAGCCAACTGCTGGTCCTCGTCACTCCATAGCTCATTTGCAACCGGATGTGAGTTAATCTCCGCTGGGTCGGCTGACCAACCCCCGGGCTTCATCGGCAGCCAGGGGGTGGGGGTGGGTTGTGGGACCCCACATTGGATTGCTCCTTCTGGGTTCGAACAGTCCACTGACCCCATTGTCAGCAGACAGCATCCGCCCATCTCTGCGCCCTTCCACGGTGGTGCTATGGTCCAGCATGATCGGTAGCGAGGAGGACGTAATCCATGCCC
>NZ_JAMYOR010000119.1:0-4882 GCF_040319965.1 Mesorhizobium sp. M0830
CCTCAAGTGGATACATCGCCATGGGAGGCGCAACTCATGGTGCAAGGGAGCGGACAAGAACACGCCGCGGCGCCCTACGCCGGAGACAGTGGGTCGAGGCTAGGTGCCTCGGTGCTGCAGCCGGGTCACTCAACGGCGCGCCATCATGATGCGCCGGATTCGTCAGTGGTTGATCTGAATCCCCCCGCACCGTCCGAGTTGCGTGACCCTGCTCGTTCTGTGCCGCCGGCGGTGCAGCCAGATCCTCCAATAGGGGTCTCCGGTCGCGACAAGGGTCCTCTCTATTCCAACGATGCGACCATTGTCGAAGGGCTGAGGTCAGCATTGGAGAGCACGGTCAAGCGCCATGTAAATTCTCTTCTCGGCTTTGGTCGTTGGCTCTTTGATAATAACAGGCCGGGATTTGCTGCTCGGCTTCACGAGGAGTCGCTGGATCCGGATCTCAAGGAGTACGAGAGCAAGAGTGGCTCCTCGGACGTGGCTAGAGCAGTGGGTCATCTCAAGACGTGGGCGGGCGGAGCGCCAGTGCTGGACCGCGCCGCTGTCCTGAATAATCCCGACCCTGCCGACGCCGCGCTCATCAGAGATTACACAGCGGCTCCCATCAAAGAGTACAAGGCAGCGCCGACCGGGCCGAATCCCGCTACCATTCAGACCTATGGATCTGCTCCTAGACGTTTCAGTGAATACCTGGTTGAAAACAAAAAGCCGGGGATTGCGGCTCGGCTTCACGAGGGGTCGCTGGATGAAGATGCCAAGCGCTATAACAACTCCGGTGGGATCAGTGCACTAGCTCATCTCCGGAAGTCCGAACTCGGGCGCGAGCTCCCTGGGAAAGCTAATGAAGACGACGCTGTTCTGCCATTGCCTTTCGTGCCAACTGGGCCCCATCACCAAGCCTCGGATCCCGCAGGGTCCTTTCGTCCCCTGATCTGGCGCGACGGCGACCAGCGCGCGCCGGACGAGCGGATCGCAGCACAGGACAGGAGCAACCAGCTACCAAGCGAGGAGGTCCTCATCAACCGTGAGCATGATACAGCGGAGTTGAGACCAGCGAAGAGGCAAAGGACCCCGAACAGTCGTCTGCAGGACGTTGCCACTGAGCCGCAGCTGAGCGAGATCGGCAATTCAGGCGCTCGCGTGCTGATGCAGGCCCCCACCCATCAAGTGGGTGCATTGCCATGGGAAGCGCAGCCCATGATGCAAGGGAGCGGACAAGAACACGCCGCGGCGCCGTACGCCGGAGGCAGTGGGTCGATGCTGGGTGCCTCGGTGCTGCAGCCGGGTCACTCAACGGCGCGCCATCATCATGCGCCGGATTCGTCAGTGGTTGATCTGAATCCCCCCGCACCGTCCGAGTTGCGTGACCATGCTCGTTCTGTGCCGGCGGCGGTGCAGCCAGATCCTCCAATAGGGGTCTCCGGTCGCGACAAGGGTCCCCTCTATTCCAACGATGCGACCGTTGTCGAAGGGCTGAGGTCAGCTTACGCGGGTAAGGTCAAGGAGAGCACGGTCAAGCGCCATGTAAATTCTCTTCTCGGCTTTGGTCGTTGGCTCTTTGACAATAACAGGCCGGGATTTGCTGCTCGGCTTGACGAATCGTCGCTGGATCAGGATCGCAAGGAGTACGAGAGCAGGGGTGGCCCCTCGGAGTACGAGAGCAGGGGTGGCCCCTCGATCGTGGCTAGAGCACTGGGTCGTCTCAAGACGTTGGCGGGCGGAGCGCCAGTGGTCGACCGCCCTGTCCGGAATCCCTACCCTGCCGACGCCGCGCTCATCAGAGATTACACAGCGGCTCTCATCAAAGAGTACAAAGAAGCGCCTGCGACCGGGCCGAATCGCGGTACCATTCAGGTCTATGGATCTACTCTTATACGTTTCAGTGAATACCTGCATGAAAACAAAAAGCCGGGGATTGCGGATCGGCTTCACGAGGGGTCGCTGGATGAAGATGCCAAGCGCTATGTGAACTCCGGTGGTAACCGGAGGATCAGTGCACTAGCTCATCTCCGGAAGTTCGCACCCGGGCGCGAAATTGCCCTTGCTGCTCGTCCGGAAGACGCAGTCGGCATGGAGGCTCGTGCCATTGGGGACGCCGCTGCGCAGCGCAGCGGGCCGCAGGAGGCATTGGGTCGGCCAGAGAGGCCCCCTGGGAAAGCTAAAGACGGGCGGGTGCTCGGCGCATTGGAATGGCTAGGCGACGAACATATCCAGAGGGATTACCAACTCCTGGAGCAGGAGTTGCAGGGGAACAATCCAGATCTCGCCGCCCGGACGCGGTTCGTGGATCCCCTCGTAGCCAATTATCATCTGCGCTTGGGCTCCAAGAGCGTCATGCTAAGCGCATTCCAGCGCATCGTCCATAAGAACGGCAACGACACAGCCGACTTCCTGTTCGTGCCAGTGAGCGATGCCGGTACGACTCGTGAGGAGCGCGGCAAACATTGGTCGCTGCTGTTCGTTGATCGCAGCGACCGGGAACGGCCGGTTGCCTATCATTATGACTCCTACAACGGATGGCATGACCCGCTTGCAAAAGAGCTCGCAGAAAATCTGGGCGCCAGCCTGGAGACCCGCGTGGGCGTATCCCGCATCGCCCAGCAGAGCAACGTGGTGGATTGCGGAGTCTACGTGGTGGACGGCACGCGGGCGCTGGTTGGGCGATTGCAATCGCAGCCAGATGACCTGAACCTCAACAACCTCGTCGTCAATCGGCAGGCACTACAAACCCGCCTCAGGGGTGACGATACATTCGGAACGGCAAATAATCTCACGAACTTTGAACTCATGGACCGACAGGCCCGAGACGCGGTTAAGGAAAGCCCCGTTGGGACGTTTCACCAGCAGATCAAGCGGCTCGGCCAGTCAGCGCCAGACGTTGCTCCCGGGGACCCATTTAAATTTCAAAGTCTTGAGAGCAAGGGGGACGCCGCTGCGCAGCACAGCGGGCCGCAGGAGGAATACAGTTGGCCAGAGTATCTCCCCCCTGGGAAAGCTAATGAAGACGACGCTGTACTGGCATCGTCTTTCGTGCCAACTGGGCCCCATCACCAAGCCTCGGATCCCGCAGGGTCCTTTCGTCCCCTGAGCTGGCGCGACGGCGACCAGCGCGCGCCGGACGAGCGGATCGCAGCACAGGACAGGAGCAACCAGCTACCAAGCGAGGAGGTCCTCATCAACCGTGAGCATGATACAGCGGAGTTGAGACCAGCGAAGAGGCAAAGGACCCCGAACAGTCGTCTGCAGGACGTTGCCACTGAGCCGCAGCTGAGCGAGATCGGCAATTCAGGCGCTCGCGTGCTGATGCAGGCCCCCACCCATCAAGTGGGTGCATTGCCATGGGAAGCGCAGCCCATGATGCAAGGGAGCGGACAAGAACACGCCGCGGCGCCGTACGCCGGAGGCAGTGGGTCGATGCTGGGTGCCTCGGTGCTGCAGCCGGGTCACTCAACGGCGCGCCATCATCATGCGCCGGATTCGTCAGTGGTTGATCTGAATCCCCCCGCACCGTCCGAGTTGCGTGACCATGCTCGTTCTGTGCCGGCGGCGGTGCAGCCAGATCGCCCAAAAGTGGTCTCCGGTCCCGACAAGGGTCCTCTTTATTCCAACGATGCGACCCTTGTCGAAGGGCTGAGGTCAGCACTCTATGCCGGTAAGGTCGGGGAGATCACGGTCAAGCGCCATGTAGATATTCTTTTCGGCTTTGGTCATTGGCTCGTTGAAAATAACAAGCCGGGGATTGCGGATCGGCTTCACGAGGAGTCGCTGGATCGGGATCGCAAGGAGTACGAGATCTGGGGTGGCGGCCCCTCGGCCGTGGCTGGGTCACTGGGTCGTCTCAAGACGTGGGCGGGCGGAGCGCCAGTGGTGGGCCGCCCGGCCCTGAATCCCCACCCTGCCGACGCCGTGCTCATCAGAGAGTACACAGCGGCTCTCATCAAAGCGTACGAGGCAGCGCCGACCGGGCCGAAACCCCGTACCGTTGAGGTCTATGGGTCTGCTCTTAGACGTTTCAGTCAATGCCTGGTTGAAAACAAAAAGCCGGGGATTGCGGATCGGCTTCACGAGCGGTCGCTGGATGAAGATGCCAAGCGCTATATGAAAACCGCTGAAATCAGTGCACTAACTCATGTCCGGAAGTTCGCACTCGGGCGCGAAATTGCCCTTGCTGCTCGTCCGGAAGACGCAGTCGGCATGGAGGCTCGTGCCATTGGGGACGCCGCTGCGCAGACCGCGGCACAAGCTCATGGCCACGCAGGAGAGCAGGGACCCATCTCTCGAGCTCAACAAGTCGCGCCAGCGCCGTTTGAACGGCACTTGGGCAAGAAGCGCGAGGCCCAGGACGGACTGACGAGTACACTTGACAGGAGCAACCTCGTGAACAGCGGGGGCGTCATCATAAACAATGAACATTCCACAGCGCTGTTGAGACCGGCGAAGAGGCAGAGGACTGATAATCCGCAAAGCCGCGCCATGGGGCGGCAACTGAGCGAAGCAACCACGACGTCCATCAGCCAAGCCTCCGATCAAGCCCGAGCGGACCTAGTGGCTTCCTTCAGAAGCAGGGAGCGCTCCGACGCGGGGCGTTGAGCTCCATGGCTGGGGTCAAGCAGAACAGCTCTCTTGACGACAGAGGCGCTGATGCGATCTCCGGACCGGTAGCTCTCGCCGTAATTGATCAGGCTGGTACTGTTGGAAGGCTTGATCAGCCTCGTCACCCCAATCTCCAGCATAGCTCACTGTCACGCGGCCAACGTGCCTCCGTAGCTAACATCTACGTCAGCGTTGAAGAAGTAGCCTGCGCCACGGGATGTTTTGACCAGGCGAGGGTTGGCCGCATCAGCCTCCAGCTTTCGGCGCAAGCGCATGATTAGGACATCGA
>NZ_JAMYOR010000120.1:0-4723 GCF_040319965.1 Mesorhizobium sp. M0830
GGCTCGGCCTATCCGAGCAACCCTCGTCTCTTAATCGCACGAAAGGGCGGGCCACCGATCTCAGGCCTCGGAACATGACGTCTAGACTAAAGGCCTCACGCCATGGCGACGCCGCGTGATCGCTTTCTCTCGGCCGCCGCGAGAAGATCGACGAAGGCGCGCACCTTGGCGGGCCGGAACCGGGCCGGTGGAAAGACGGCGTGGATGCCGCCTGTCGGTAAGCTCCAGTCGGCAAACACCGGCACCAGCCGCCCCTCGGCGATATCGTCGTTGACGCTGTAATCCGGAAATATGCCGAGCCCGATTCCGGCCAGCACGCAAGCCAGGGCAGCGGGGCTCTTGTCACACATGATGATCGGATTGAGTTCGGTCAGCACCGTTTCAGCATCCCTGGAAAAAAGCCATTGGCCGATGCCGCGCAACTGGGCGTTGCCGACCCAGGCCAGCGATCTTGACTGGCGCGGCGTCATGTCGGGCGGCATGCGCGCCGCGAAACCAGGGCTTGCCACTACGGTCTGCCGTATCGTGCCCAGGCGCCGCGCCTGGTTCGAGGAATCGGTAAGCCAGCCGACGCGAATGCCGAGATCGATCTGCTCGTCCACCAGATTGCTCACCGCGTCGTCGAAGATCGCATCGACGCGCATATGCGGAAAGGCCCTGAGATAGGCCGCCATGACCGGGGCCACCATCTTGGCGCCGTAGTCGAGCGGCGCGGTCAGCCTCAGCGTTCCGCTCGGTTCGATCGCCCCTTGCGAGATTTCGCCATAGGCCGCCTCTGCTTCCCTCAGGATAATCATCGCGCGGTCATAGAACAGGCGGCCTTCTTCGGTCGGCGTGACACGCCGTGTCGTGCGCTGCAGCAGCGTTGCGCCCAATTCCTCCTCGAGCTTGCCGATCTGGTGGCTGACCACGGCCTTGGCGACGCCAAGCCGGTCGGCCGCCGCGGTGAACGAACCGGTTTCCATCACCGTGGTGAAGTAGGCGAGCCGATTGAGGTTCAGAAGTTCGGCCAAGGCGGCAGTCTTTGTATGATTGGATCAGACAGTTTGTATTATTGAGCGCTATTTTTCGCAAGACCTTCGTCTGCCACATGTGAGCCAAGGGGCATTCGCCCGCAGCCGGACCGAGGATGGCGATCATGAGCAATTCAGAAGTGACCTATCTGTTCGATCCGCTTTGCGGTTGGTGCTATGGCGCCACCCCGATGCTGGACAGATTGTCTGCCAGCGGCGTGCGCGTCGAGCTGCTGCCGACCGGCCTGTTCTCCGGCGCCGGCGCGCGTCCGATGGATGAAGGTTTTGCCGCCCATGCCTGGGCGAACGATCAGCGCATCGAGCGCCTGACCGGACAATTGTTCACGCAGGCCTATCGGCACAAAGTCCTCGACATTCGCGGCACGCTGCTCGATTCGCATGCCGCCACGCTCGGCATCAGCGCCGCCGGCCTGGAGAATCCCAGCCGCCGGCTTGCCGCGCTGAAGACGATCCAGCGGGCGCGCTATGTCGACGGCAGCGATGTCGTGACGACCAGCGGTGTGGCCGAAGTGCTCGCCGCCGCCGGCATGGCGGACGCCGCTGAGATGCTCAAGGCGCCGACCGAAACATTGCTGACGACCCACCGCGAGCTGGTCGGCCGAGGCCGCTCGCTGTTCCAGCGCCTGCATGCCGATGGCGTGCCTTCCCTCGTGGTCATCCGCAACGATGCGCCCCGGCTCATCGGTTCGAACGCACTGTTCGGCAGCTTCGACAATCTCGTTGCCCATATCGCGGCGGCCTGATCCCCAGCAAACCTCAACAAGGAAACTGAAAAGACATGGCAAAAGTCGCTCTCATTGGTGCATCGGGCGCAGTCGGTTCGCGCCTTCTCAAAGAACTCTCCGATCGCGGCCACACCGTCACCGGCATTGCGCGCAACCCGGAAAAGATCGCCGCACTCCCAGGCGTGATCGCCAGGAAAGGCGATGTCTTCGATAAGGAAGGTCTCGCTGACCTGATCCGCGGCCATGATGTGGCGATCAGTTCGGTGCATTTTCTCGACAGCGACGCCGACACGCTGATTGCGGCGGTGCGTGCCTCGGGAGTGAAGCGCTATCTCATCGTCGGCGGCGCTGGCAGTCTCGAAGTCGCGCCCGGCAAGCGGCTGGTCGATACCCCCGAATTCCCGGCGATCTATAAGGCCGAAGCGCAGAAGGGCGCCGACTTCCTGGACAGATTGAAGACGGTCGGCGACCTCGATTGGACGTTCTTGTCGCCATCCGCCATGTTCGTCCCGGGCGAGCGCACCGGCACATTCCGCCTCGGCAAGGACACGCTTCTCGCCTCCGACAAGGGCAGCAGTATTTCGTTCGAGGACTATGCCATCGCCGTGGTCGACGAGATCGAGAAGCCGGCCCATATCAGGCAGCGCTTCACCGTCGGCTATTGATCGAACGGGTAGCGGCGGCCGAGTCTCAATCGAGGCCGGTCGACGCCAGCCGCGTCAGCGCTTCGCGCACGCCGACGCGCCAGTAACTTTCCGTATGACAAGACCGTCCTATCTCGGTTCCTCGCGGCGGCGTTCGACAAAGCGCGTTCCCCACTGATCAGGTCGGGTTCGCGCTTGCGCAGTCATCCCTGATAGGACGGATCGACCTCCTTGACCGGCTTGGCCGCCGTCGAAATCGAAGCCGGCCGGCTGTCGGTGTAGCGCGCCTACTGAGCTATCCGGCATCCCTGTCTGTCAGCGCGATATGACAGCAGCCGGAGCCGTGGCCCGGTGTCCAGGTGACATTGTCAAAACGAACGCCGGTCGCCTCGAACAGGCCGCGGTCGAAGGCGCCGGCTATGCGACAGAGCGTGGCAAGCCTTTGGTCACCAACTCCGGCTTCGACCCAGGCATCCTTCAGCGGGCAGCGTTTCACCTTGAAGGCGATGCGGTCGTCGCTGCGTTCGACATCGGTCGGATACATGCGGCCGCCGTCTGGACTGACGGCCAGGAAGGCTTCGCCGATCGCGCGCGCGTCATTGGGGCCGAAGCCGGCGAAGGCGGCTGCCGCCACTTCCTTGCCGCGTTGTTCGATGGCGCGGATCATGATCGCTTCGGCTTTGTCGGCGCCCAGTTCTCCACTCAGTTCCTCGAGCAACAGCCGGTAGAGATCGGCTCGGTTGCGAAAAGCGGAATCGAGTTCGCGCGACAGTTTCTCGGCTCTGGCTTCGGGATCGGTCATGTCGGGTCCTGTCGAATGATACGGTTGAGTCTTGGCACCGCGGCCACCAGCGCCTTGCCGATGGCCGATTGCGGCGCGTCGATGACGGTTCGGGCATCGCCGCTCTCGGCAACCTGGCCGGCGTCGAGAAGGACGACGCGGTGGGCGATCGCTCTGATGACGCCGAGATCATGTGAAATGAAGAGATAGGCAATCCGTTCCTGCCGTTGCAGGTCCAGCAAAAGATCGAGGATCTGTCCGCGCACCGAAACGTCGAGCGCCGAGACCGCCTCGTCGAGCACGATCAGCGACGGCTTCGTCGCGATCGCGCGCGCAATGGCTACGCGCTGCCGTTGGCCACCGGAGATCTCATGGATGGCGCGTGTGGCGAGGTCGGCGGTCAGCCCGACACGCTCCAGCAATTCGGCAACGCGGCGCGGGCGTTCGGAGCGTGAGGCGATGCGGTGGATGCGCAAGGGATCATCGAGCACACGCGCCACCGTGGCGCGCGGGTTGAAGGCTGCCAGCGGATCCTGGAATACCATCTGCAGGCGTGCGCGACGCGCTCTCAGCGCAGCCCCGCTCAAAGCCAGGAAATCATTGCCTTCGAAGTCGATGCGGCCAGCGTCCGGCTCGATCAGCCGCAGCACTAGCCGCGCGATGGTCGACTTGCCGCTGCCGGAAGGCCCGGCCAGCGCCAGCGTCTCGCCGGGGTCGATGTGAAAGGAGACATCGTCGATGGCAGCGATGGCCTTTTTGTCGCGACGGTAGCGTTTGGTGAGGTTGGACACCGTCAGCAGGCTCATGTCTGGAGCTCGGCTCGGTTCAGCAATGGCTTGGCGTCGAGCCCGATATGGGCGTCGAGCAGCGCGCGCGTGTAGGCTTGGCTAGGTGCATTGATAATCTGCGCCGTCGTGCCAAGCTCGACCAACCGGCCATGCCGGAAAACGGCGATGCGCTCCGCAAGCTCGGCCGCGAGCGCGATGTCATGGCTGATGAACAGCAGCGTCATGCCGTCCTCGGCCACCAGGCGCCGGATCAAAGCGACGATCTCCGCCTGTACGATGGTGTCGAGCGCGCTGGTCGCCTCGTCGGCGATCAGCAATTTCGGTCCGGCCGCAATGGCGGCGGCGATCGCGATACGCTGCTTCTGGCCACCCGAAAGCTGATGCGGGAAGGCTTGCAAGGCCGACTCCGGGTCCGGCAGGCGGACGCGTTCGAGCAGGTGCTTTGCATTCGCATAGGCCTGCGGCCATGTGAGGCCGAGATGGGTGCGCGCGACTTCGGCGATTTGTTTGCCGATGGTCATCACAGGGTCGAGGCTGGCGGACGGGTCCTGGAAGACGAAGCCGATGTCGCGACCGGGGAGGGGTATGTAGCTCTGTTTGAAGGGAGACTTTCGGACTTCGCGCTCTACGAGGCCCCCCTCTGTCCTGCCGGACATCTCCCCCTCAAGGCAGGACTGTCCGGGGAAAGTTATTCATATATGAAGGCCATCTGATTGAGGGAGGATCGGTCTCTTGGTCGGCTCGGATTGAC
>NZ_JAMYOR010000121.1:0-4612 GCF_040319965.1 Mesorhizobium sp. M0830
GCCGGTTGCTTTACCCGCGCCAAACGGCGTAACAGAAATGGTCGCGGCTCTAATCGCCACTGGATGACAGTTCAGTGGCAGGTCAACGGACTGCATGCAATGCATCGGCTTCGATTTCGCGTCTTCAAGGAACGCCTAGGCTGGGACGTGCAGGATAATGGCGGCTATGAAATCGATTCCTTTGACGCGCTCAGACCGCACTACCTGTTGTTGCGCGGTTTCGGGGGCCGGGTGGAGGGTTGCGTTCGCCTTCTGCCCTCAGCGGGCCCGACCATGATTCGCGATACCTTTCCGATGCTGTTGGAAGGAAGGGCTGCACCTGAGGATCCGAGCGTGTGGGAAAGCAGCCGTTTTGCGCTCGACATAGCTTCATCTGGGGAAAAGGGCGCGGGCGGTATCGCTCTCGGCACATATGAGCTCTTCGCCGGCATGATCGAGTTCGGCCTCTCACGCCGGCTCAGCCACGTCGTCACGGTCACCGACTTGCGCATGGAGCGCATTCTTCGTCGCGCCGGCTGGCCCCTCGAGCGGATCGGCAACCCGCACACGATCGGCGCGACACGCGCACTGGCGGGCTACCTCGAAGTGTCGAAAGCGACACTTCATGCGGTGCGACAAAACAGCGGTATCGACAGTCCGGTGCTATGGGCGCCGGTGCTTCGCCGGGTGGCGTGAATGTGACGCCCGGCAGGAGAGCACAGTCATGTCCACGTCTCTTGCGACGGACGCCGATCTGCCCGACTGGTGGAATGATAGGACATACGACTATGCCGCTCAGCTGACGCTGCGTGGCTGGGCTTGGGAGTTTTTGCGGCGCAATCCGGTATTTCAGCATGATGTGCTTGCGGCGCGCCGGCAGGCCAACAGTTTGCAGCATGGCACCACCGTCGAGGTGATCGCGTCGGCCGGCAACCTGTCGCGCTGGGGTGTTTCGTTTCGCTGAATCTTACGGGCGCAGCGCGACTGTGTTTTGGTGTCCCCGCCGGTGTCCAAGCGTGTTGCCTGTCATTGCGGAACGGCGATTTGCGTCATCGACGATATCGTCGTTCGAGCTGGCGGCATTGCCATGTCGTGCTGCAGTCCTGCTGATGCCCGACAAGAGCCAGGAGGTCCTTCTTCGCGATGCGGAGCGCAGCCTCCAGCTTGCTGTTTCGGGAGCGAATGTCCTGCATCCTGTTTACCTCCGCACCGAGGCGATCTGGCCGGCAGCACTTTCGAAGCATCGTCTGTTAGCGCTGGAGTGCCTCAATGCCCTTTGTGCCTACGGAAAACTGCCAGCGCGCTTGTTTCCGCCAGAAAGACGCGGGCCCCGATTGAACTTCGTCCTCCGCGCGCTCGATGGCGCGCTTGCCGGAGCATCACATCGCGAAATCGCCGAAGCGCTCGTCGGCCAAGCGCGCGTCCGGTCCGACTGGAAGGATCCTCAAGATCACCTGCGCGATCGTATCCGGCGCGCCGTCTCACGTGGCCGTGCGCTAATGAACGGCGAATATCTGAATTTCCTGCTTTGAAGAGCATGAGATCCGCGCTGTGCGTCAACCGGCGAAGAGTTCCTTGTAGCCGGTGGTCACCATCCAATTAGCACGGTCGATATGGCTGCGGAGGGCCTTTTTGGCGCGGACCGGTTCAATGGACGGGTCAATGCCGAGAATGCGATTTGCCATCTCCTCCTCGCTGGCTTTGTCGGCACAGGCATCCAGGATACGCAGATAGATCGCGAAATGCTCCCTGTCGTAGCTCGTAAGGCTCTCCGACCATGGGACTTCGTCGGCAATCGGCGTGATCGATTTGGGCTGTAACATCGCTGATTATACCTCCGCAAAACTGCCTCCGCGAAGCCCTCCGCCAGCGGGTTGGGATACTCAATGTGGATTACATATTTTAGTTGATAAACTCAAGCTGCCTAATCCGCTGGCTATCGTGCATGGATATGCGCAGATTGGTCGGACGGAATGTGCAGAGGATCAGGCTAAGGAAGCGTCTGACGCAGGAGCAGCTTGCCGAGATTTCCGGGTTCAGCCAGCAGTACATCAGCGGCTTGGAGAAAGGACGAAGAAACCCGACGATCATCACGATCTATGAACTGGCATTGGCCCTCGACGTCAGCCACACGGATCTGGTTCGGCCCGACAAACAGGCCTGACCCACCCGACTTCCAAGTAATTGCTACGGGCCCACGCGCCTCCCAGCGCCCGCCGGCTGCTCGTGAACCCTCGGTCTTCTTCGGCCGACTTCAGCGATCTTGCCCCGTTCGGCTTCGCGCCCCCGGCGCGGGGCAGCCTGTCGGCTGCTACTGGCAAGTACCTGGTCAGGCGCAGGCGGGGACGCCCACTCTTAACAACGGCTTCTTCAGGTATCCCCGACAAATCGGCTGCTGTGCGTTGGATGGTAATCGCATAAAGTTGATCAGAACGCTCCTCCCAGTCGGAGACCTCCCGCCCAGCCCCGCCTGGGGTCACAAGGCCCCACCCCTCTAATGATCCGGTCCACTCGCCCGTGCAGCGTGGAAAGGGCGCACGAGGCGCCCTTCATTTCCGATCAGCTATCAGCAGCCACCTTCACCTTTCGTTGTTAGAAGCGGTAGGTGACACCTGCGCCTATCAACCAGGGATCGAGGTCCGCCTTTCCCGTCAGCTTCGCGCCGTCGACCGTGACGTCGAAGTCTGGCTTGAGGAAAAGCTTCTTCACATCGAAGTTGACGCCCCAATGCTGATTCACCATGTAATCGAATCCGACCTGCAGCGCGGTGCCGAACGTGTTCTCAACCTTGAGAGCATCGGCACTGCCGGCATCCTGGTTATAGAATATCGTGTAGTTCACGCCAGCGCCGACATAGGGTTTGAAAGCGCCGAGATCGGTAAAATGATACTGCAATGTGAGCGTAGGCGGTAGCAGCCAAACCTTGCCGATCTTGCCAAGCCCGCCGATCGTTCCTTGGCCGTCGATGTTCGCGTAGGTGGTGCCGAGTATTAGCTCGGCGGCGATGTTGCCTGTGAAGAAATAGGAGATATCGAGTTCCGGCGTCACAGTGTCCGAATAGGAAAGACCGGAGCCGGGCACTGCATTGACGTAGCCCGAATCCTCAGTGACGACCCCCAACGCACGCAGGCGGATCTGCCAAGGGCTTGGCCGTTCCGTGACCGAGGCTCCTGCCTGCGGGACGCTCGGGGCTTGCACAAGGTCGGCCGCAACGGCTTGCTGTCCCACCACCATGAGGACGACGGCCGCTGTTGCTCCCCGCGCCACGCCCGTTTGCTTTCTCGCCATAATATCTCTCCTTGCTCTTCAGACATGATCGATTGCACTGTGAAAAACCCTTCGGCCCGCTCCTGTCGCCGATATGACCTATCATTTCGAAGAAGGCCGGCGTCTCGATGAACCAAAGGCGCTCGCTCCCGGCAGTACGGTCCAAAACGACCAGATACGCCGAGGGATTCGGAACCGGCCTCGAAGATTACCGCTGAGGTGAGCGGATCCGCGCCACGCTTCCACAGCCACACGGTGCGCGCGTAGCCGGAGCGGGTGGCCATGCCATCACCAAACGCACTAGAAAGCAGAATCGTGTCAGGGTCGAGCCAATTAACCCCGCCCTTGGCATCCGCGAGGTTGAAACAGTCGGCGACGAAGCTAAGAGACTTCAGATCGAATTCGCGATGCACGACCGCATCGCTTCCGCCGCGCGACAGGCGCAGAACGGCTCTTTCCCGTCTCTCCGGCTCGATCGACGCGCCGCCCCAGATCCAGTCCTCTCCGTCGCTAACGGCGACGGCGTTCGGATCGAGCAGTGCCTCCCATTGGGGATCCGCCTTCATGTAGACGGCAAGGCTTCCTTCCGCTCGGGAAAGCTCAGTGTTTGCGGCGGCGACCGCATGCTGGGCGAGCGTGATCATGGAATGAGTTCTTCTCAGTTGGTGCAGCGCGGCAGTGCGTTTGCGCATAGGACTTGCATGTGTCGTGCCAACCAGGAAAATCTTTTCAGAACAATACGATCACTTTGAATAGCGCTGTGTCTTATGTCCGACATCGTCGTAGTTCCGACAATGACTGCGACGGTAGGCGCGTGATCGATCTAGTGTATTGTCTTCGCACTTATGCGCGACGCAACACACTATGCCGGCACACCGGCGTACCAACAGCATCGGCAAAGGCCGCGAACCGGACGTGATGGGAAGAGACGAGGACAGATTCTGAAAGCCTGCAGCATAGTCGGAGCTTCGAGCTCGCTCTCTTGATCAGGCCAAAGGATCAGCGGATACCATCAGGGCCAGCAGTCACAAGACCGCAGCAACAGGCCGGAGACATGACCGCACCCGCGACCATCCCATCGCTAAAAACAAACCCTTGATCAGCGGGCGCCGTCCAGACATGACTATTTTGTATTGCTCGACGGACTGCCTCTGTCGTCGTGGCGCTGCCGTGTAGAACCTGGCCCATAGTGCCTCCTTCCATTCGGAAGAAAATAATGCACCATCAAAGCTCGGGACCAAACACCTAGAGTGCCATTCAGCTTTTTTATTTCATTGTAGATGACCTGCCACTGAACTGTCATCCAGTGGCGATTAGAGCCGCGACCATTTCTGTTACGCCGTTTGGCGCGGGTAAAGCAACCGGC
>NZ_JAMYOR010000122.1:0-3685 GCF_040319965.1 Mesorhizobium sp. M0830
CCACCCGATGCTTCCACTCGCTGATCCGCTCGAGCCCTTGCGGCGCCCATTTCATCTGCTTCAGGACGGTGGGATAGATGGGGCCGAGCGCGATATAGTCGGGCTCGGCAGCGATCGCCGTTTCCAGTTCGGGATGATCGTGCGTGCTGAGCCCGAGCTTCAATCCGGCGTATCTAATCGCCAACAGGTCGGCCGCAGCCAAATCCTCCTGGCCGAGGTGGACGAAGTCGCAGCCTTCCTCAATTGCCGTGCGCCAATAGTCGTTGACGATCAGTTGGCAGCCATGGATCGCGCAGACGTCGTTCGCGCGGCGGATTTCCGACCGCAGCGTGGTCTCGTCCCTATCCTTGATGCGCAACTGAACCAGCTTGACGCCGAGCGGGACCAGCCGCTCGACCCAGTCAGCGCTGTCGACGATCAGGTAGAAGGGATCGAGCTTCATGAAAAAACTGCCCTGCCGATGGTCGGTGTCGATGGCACGGCGACGTCGCGCGGTTCAAGCATACCCGAGCTGAAAGCTTCACGACCGGCCTCGACCGCCTTGCCGAACGCACGCGCCATGCCGACCGGATCGGCCGCCTTGGCGACCGCGGTGTTCAGGAGTACGGCGTCAAAGCCGAGCTCCATGACGGTTGCCGCGTGCGACGGCCGTCCGAGCCCCGCATCCACGATCAGCGGAACATCAGGGAAATGTCCGCGCATCGAGCGCAGCGCCGTGATGTTGATCGGTCCGAGAGCGGAACCGATCGGCGCGCACCACGGCATCAAGACCTTGCAGCCCGCCGCAAGCAGTCGCTCGGCGACGACAAGGTCGTCGGTGGTATAGGGGTATACAGCAAAACCGTCCTCACACAGGATGCGGGCGGCTTCGACCAGACCGAACACATCCGGCTGCAGCGTGTCGTGGTTGCCGATCACTTCGAGCTTGACCCAGTTCGTACCGAAGACTTCGCGCGCCATTTGTGCGGTCGTGACCGCTTCCTTGACGGAGTGGCAGCCAGCAGTGTTGGGCAGGATTCTGACACCAAGCGAGCGGATCAACGACCAGAATTTTTCGCCGGCCCTGCCGCCTGCCATTTCACGGCGCAACGAGACGGTCACCACCCCCGTGCCCGATGCCCTGACTGCATAAGCAAGGATGGCCGGCGAAGGATATTGAGCCGTGCCGAGAAGCAGGCGGGAGGGAAGCGTCGTTCCAAGAAGGTCGAACATGCTAGCCTCCCTGCATGGGCGAGAGGATTTCGATCCGGTCGCCGTCGTTCAATTGGAATTCCGCCCGGTTGGCTTTGTGCACGAGGTCGTTGTTGACGGCGGTCGCGAGCCAATCGCCCTCATAGTCGAGCGCGGCAAGCAGCTCGGCCAGCGTGGTGGCGGCAACCTCATGCGCTTCGCCGTTGACCATCAGTTTCATGGGCAAGCTCCTTGGTTCTGTCTTGACTGAAAACCAGGTCGGCAGCCTGGCGCGCCATGGCGGGAGCCAGGAGAAAACCGTGACGATAGAGCCCGTTGATCGCGATGATTTCACCGTTCGTTTCGACGCGCGGCAAATTGTCGGGAAAGGCTGGGCGGACGCCGACACCGGTTTCAACGATCTCGGCCTCCCCAAAGGCCGGGTGGAGGGCATAGGCGGTACCCAGCAGCTCCATCATGGAGCGCGCCGTGACCGGTCCGCCGGACTGGCTTTCAATCATCGTCGCACCAATCATGAAACGGTGGTCGGTGCGCGGCACTGCATAGAGTGGAAAGCGCGGATGCAGCAGCCTGACGGGGCGCGACAGCGAGATATCAGGTGTACGCAGGAACAGCATTTCGCCGCGAACGCCGCGCAGCCAGTCATTTTGCGCCGCCATTCCCGTACAGTCGATCTGACGATCGAAACCAAAAACATGCTGGGCGTCGGCGCCGAAGTGGAATTCAACACCCATGGCCGCGAGCTTGTCATGAAGTGCTGCCATCGCCTGGCGCGGATCAAGATGGCCCTCAGCGGGGAAGAGCAATCCGCGGCGGTAGCGGCCGGCTAAGTCGGGCTCCAGCAAGGCAATTTCATCTTCCTCGACACGCCGATAGCCCGTCGTGCGGCTGGCGAACCGGTCGAGCTCGCCCGCATCGCGCGGCGCGGCCAAGACCAGCGTTCCCCGTCGTGCTACCAAGCCTGGCGTTGCGGCGTCCCACCAGTCGGCGGCGTCGCGTCCGAGATCCAGCACCGGCTGCTCGGCGCTTTCACGCTCGCACCACGGCGCCAGCATGCCACCGGCGAACCACGACGCATTGCCCCCAAGGGCAGGCCTTGTCTCGGCAACGGTAACCGCCGCGCCGCGTGCGGCGAATTCGAAGGCGGCGGTGAGGCCGGCAACGCCCGCCCCTTTGACCAAGACCTTCATGATGGCTCACGTGGCTGAGGTATGAGCGGTGCGCCGGTCTCGTCCGCCGGCAGGTAGAGATCGCCGCCCTCGCGGTATTTCGCCGCCATCGCCGCCATGCCCTCTTTCTGTGCCTCGGCGCGGATGTCGTGAGAGATACGCATGGAGCAGAATTTCGGCCCGCACATCGAGCAGAAATGCGCTACCTTGTGCGCCTCCTTGGGCAAGGTCTGGTCGTGGAAGGACCGCGCGGTTTCCGGGTCGAGCGACAGGTTGAACTGGTCCTCCCAGCGGAACTCGAAGCGCGCGCGGGAAAGCGCGTCATCCCTGATTTTCGCTGCCGGATGGCCCTTCGCCAGGTCGGCGGCGTGGGCGGCGATCTTGTAGGTGATCACGCCGATCTTGACGTCGTTGCGATCGGGAAGGCCGAGATGCTCCTTGGGCGTGACGTAGCAGAGCATGGCGGTGCCGAACCAGCCGATCATCGCGGCGCCGATGCCTGAGGTGATGTGGTCGTAGCCCGGCGCGATGTCGGTCGTCAGCGGTCCGAGCGTATAGAACGGCGCCTCGCCGCAGACGGCGAGCTGCTTGTCCATGTTCTGCTTGATCCTGTGCATCGGCACGTGGCCAGGGCCCTCGATCATCACCTGGCAATCCTTCGCCCAGGCGATCTGCGTCAGCTCGCCAAGCGTTTCCAGCTCGGCGAACTGCGCCGCGTCGTTGGCATCGGCGATCGAGCCGGGACGAAGGCCGTCGCCGAGCGAGAAGGAGACGTCATAGGCTCTGGCGATGTCGCAGATCTCGGCGAAATGCTCGTAGAGGAAGCTTTCCCGGTGATGGTGCAGGCACCATTTGGCCATGATCGAGCCGCCGCGCGAGACGATACCCGTCACCCGGTCAACGGTCAGCGGGATGTAATGCAGCCGCACGCCGGCGTGGATGGTGAAATAGTCGACGCCTTGCTCGGCCTGTTCGATCAGCGTGTCGCGGTAGACCTCCCAGGTCAGATCCTCGGCAATGCCACCGACCTTTTCGAGCGCCTGGTAGAGCGGCACCGTGCCGATCGGCACCGGCGCGTTGCGCACGATCCAGTCGCGGATGTTGTGGATGTTGCGGCCGGTCGACAGGTCCATCACCGTATCGGCGCCCCAGCGGATCGCCCACACCATCTTTTCGACCTCTTCCGCCATCGACGATGTGACGGCGGAGTTACCGATATTGGCGTTGATCTTGACCAGGAAATTGCGGCCGATGATCATTGGCTCGCTCTCGGGATGGTTGATGTTGGCGGGAATGATCGCCCGTCCGCGCGCCACCTCGTCACG
>NZ_JAMYOR010000123.1:0-3572 GCF_040319965.1 Mesorhizobium sp. M0830
AAAGACCACTCGGCCCAAACAGCGCCGCGCTTGCGCCTATTGGGCCACCCCAACTCGGTCTTGCTGCGCTCTACACCTCTCCCCCGATCGACGGGGGAGAGGAAGGCCCCCTTCCGCAACTGCTGCGAAGGACGGGCAGGCAGGTGAGGGGCGCGCCGACGGTTGCAAGGAATCCTGAAGCGGTGCCTTGAGAAGAACGAGGCGGGATTAAGTCAATCTGTTAAGGCAGCGCAATCCACTCTCCGCCCGCAAACACGGTACAGCCCAGCCGATGCAAAATCGTTTCTTGCCCTATCTCCTGACCTTGCCCAGCCTGTTTCTGGCGGCGGTCGTTATTTTCTGGCCCGTCTGGGACCTGATCCAGATCTCGACACATGAGGTCAACCGCTTCGGCCAGCTTCGCGAATTCAACGACTTCGCCAATTTCGCAGCGCTCACTGCCGATCCCGATTTCATGGCCGCTCTTTGGCGCACCGGCCAGTGGACCTTGATGGTCGTCGGCGGTGCGCTTTTGCTGTCGATTCCGGTGGCGATGATCCTCAACACCGATTTCTATGGCCGCGGCATCGCCCGCGTCATCATCATGCTGCCCTGGGCGGTGTCGCTGACCATGACCGCGGTGGTCTGGCGCTGGGCGCTGAGCGGCGAAAGCGGCATGCTGAATTCGGCGCTGATCGGCCTCGGCCTCATCGACCACAACATCCAGTGGCTGGCGAGCGCCGAGACCGCTTTCCCGATGCAGGTGCTGATCGGCATTCTGGTGACTGTGCCATTCACGACGACGATCTTCCTCGGCGGGCTGTCGTCGATCCCGGACGATCTCTACGAGGCGGCGGCACTCGAGGGGGCGACGCCGCTGCAGCAGTTCCGCGAGATCACCTTTCCGCTGCTGAAGCCATTCATCAACATCGCCATTGTGCTCAACACCATCTACGTCTTCAATTCCTTCCCGATCATCTGGGTCATGACGCAAGGCGGGCCGGCCAACTCGACCGACATCCTGGTCACCCATCTCTACAAGCTGGCCTTCCGCATCGGCAAACTGGGCGAAGCGTCGGCGGTGTCGCTGGTGATGTTCGCCATACTGCTGGTCTTCACCATGATCTATGTGCGGCTGGCAATGCGGGAGCAACGCGCATGACAAATCGGCTCATGACGCGAAAACTGAGGCGCTCGATCATTGCCTGGCTGCTGCTGACGCCGCTGATCGTGGTGACGCTCTTTCCTTTCGCCGTGATGCTGCTGACCGCGGTCAAGCCCAGGCAGGAAGTGCTATCACCGACTTGGTGGCCGAGCGAATTCCGCTGGTCGAATTTTTCCGACATGTGGGTCGCGACCGGCTTTGGCCAGGCGCTGCTCAATTCGCTCTACGTGTCTGTGATCGCCACCGTCGGCGCCATCCTTATCTCGGTTCCGGCTGCCTATGCGATGTCGCGCTTCCGCTTTGCCGGTTACGGCGCCTTGCGCCAGTTCCTGCTGATCTCGCAGATGATCTCGCCGATCGTGCTGGTGCTCGGCCTGTTCCGGCTGATGGCCGCCTGGGGCCTTGTCGAGAGCACCACGGCGCTCGGCTTCATCTACATGGCCTTCAACGTCGCTTTCACGGTTTGGATGCTGCAGAGCTATTTCGACACCATTCCGCGGGACCTCGAGGAGGCGGCCTGGATGGAAGGTGCCGGCCGCTGGTTGACCTTGCGCAAGGTGTTCCTGCCGCTCTGCCTGCCGGCGGTCGCGGTGACCGCGATCTTCACCTTCATCAACGCCTGGAACGAATTCGTCGTGGCGCTCACCATGCTGCGCAGCCAGGAAAGCTATACGCTGCCGATCCAGGTGTTTTCGCTGGTCGCCGGCCGCTACACGATCGAATGGCACCACGTCATGGCGGCGACGTTGCTGGCGACCTTGCCGGTAGCGATCCTGTTCATCTGGCTGCAACGCTATCTCGTTCGCGGGCTGGCGCTCGGAGCGGTCAAATAGCGCCTATTCACGACGGAGCTTTCATGCGCATTTTCACCGCCTCATTGGCGACGGAAACCAACACGTTCTCGCCGGTTCCGACCGACCGCGCCTCGTTCGAGATGGCCTTCTACGCTGGGCCCGGCAAGCATCCGGAAACGCCGACGCTGTGCTCTTCGCCGATGGTCGCGTTGCGCCGGCGCGCGGCCGCAGAGGGCCTCACCGTCATCGAGGGCACCGCCACTTGGGCCGAGCCGGGCGGCCTGGTGCAGCGGCAGACCTATGAGGCGCTACGCGACGAGATCCTGGGCCAGCTCAAGGCAGCACTGCCGGTCGATGCTGTCATCCTCGGCCTGCATGGCGCGATGGTGGCGCAAGGCTATGATGATTGCGAAGGCGATCTGCTCGAACGCGTCCGGGCCATGGTCGGGCCGGAGGTGGTGATCGCTGTCGAACTTGATCCGCACAGTCATCTGACGCCGAAGCGCGTCGCGGCCTCAGACATCCTCGCCTACTTCCTCGAATTTCCACACACCGATTTCTACGAGCGCGGCGAACATGTCGTCGAGCTTGGCCTGGCAGCGGTGCGCGGCGAGATCAAGCCTGTCATCTCGACCTTCGATTGCCGCATGATCCAGGTGCTGCCGACCAGCCGCGAGCCGATGCGCTCTTTCGTCGATCGGATCAAGGCGCTGCACGGCAAGGATGGCGTGCTGTCGGTCTCGGTCATCCATGGCTTCATGGCCGCCGATGTGGCCGAGATGGGCACGCGCATCCTGGTCGTCACCGACAATGACAAGGCCAAGGGCGACGCGCTGGCGGAACGGCTGGGGCGCGAACTCTATGCGCTGCGCGAAAAGACGGCAATGACGATGCTGAGCACCGCCGACGGCATCGATCGGGCGCTGGCCGCATGCGCGGAAAATCCGGGCAAGCCGGTGGTCATCGCCGACATCTGGGACAATCCCGGCGGCGGCGTTCCCGGTGACGGCACCTTCGTGCTGCGCCAGATGCTGGAGCGTGGGCTGAACAATGTCGGCGTTGCCACGATCTGGGATCCGATTGCCGTCACCTTCTGCCTGGCGGCCGGCGAGGGCGCGGTCATCGACCTGCGTTTCGGCGGCAAGGCCGGACCGCAGGCCGGCGAGCCGATCGACGCACGCGTCAAGGTGCTGAGGGCGGTTGCGGAGGGTTGGCAAAGTTTCGGGCCAAGCCGGGTGACGCTTGGACCGACGGCCCTGGTCCGCATCGAAGGCACCGAGGTCGACATCATCCTCAACACCAACCGCACGCAGACCTTCGAGCCGGATATCTTTTCCAATATCGGCGTCGATCCGCTGGCCAAGGACATGCTGCTGATCAAGTCGACCAATCATTTCTACGCCGGCTTCGAGCCGATCGCCGCCGAGATCATCTATGTCTCGGCGCCGAGTTCGTATCCAAGCAATCCAGCTGTGACCAGCTACACCAAGCTGACGCGGCCGATCTGGCCGAGGGTAGCGGACCCGTGGAAGGATGCTGGTAATCTCCCCCCTTGAGGGGGAGATGTCGCCGAAGGCGACAGAGGGGGTCGGTCCGACCGGGCTCGGCCTTCTTCTACCGGAGCAGCTCGAGCC
>NZ_JAMYOR010000124.1:0-3376 GCF_040319965.1 Mesorhizobium sp. M0830
CGACGAAAACTCGCCAATCTCAACGGCCACTATCTCGAAAATCTCATCCGTCAAAAATCAACGTTAACCTGAAGCGATTCCCCTGGACACCCGGTTTTGCGCGCGCCCTGTACAATGGCGGCTGCGCGAAGTACGAACGGCCAAGATTGTTTTGGCTGGCGCTAGGTCGGCCCCGGCATGTGCTCCATGATGAGCGCAGACCCTAAATTCCGAAAGAGTGAGATGTCCAATTTCGAAGCACTTGTCCCAGCGCTTGCCAGGGCGCTGGAAAAACGCGGCTATTCCGAGCTGACCCCGGTACAGAAGGCGGTTGTTGCCCCCGAACTCGGCCAGGCCGATGCGCTGGTTTCGGCGCAGACCGGCTCCGGCAAGACGGTAGCCTTCGGCCTTGCCCTGGCGCCGACCTTGCTTGACGGCGCGGAGCGCTTTGGCCACGCCGCGGCACCGCTGGCGCTGGCGGTGGCGCCGACGCGCGAACTGGCACTGCAGGTTACGCGCGAGCTGGAGTGGCTCTATGAGCTGGCCGGTGCCACGGTGGCGTCCTGCGTCGGCGGTATGGACATGCGCTCAGAGCGGCGTGTGCTGGAGCGCGGCGCCCATATCGTCGTCGGCACGCCCGGCCGGCTGCGCGACCACATCACGCGGCACTCGCTCGACATGTCGGCGCTGAAGGCAGTGGTGCTGGACGAGGCCGACGAGATGCTCGATCTCGGGTTTCGCGAGGACCTCGAATTCATCCTCGACGCCGCACCGGCCGAGCGCCGCACGCTGATGTTCTCGGCCACCGTGCCGCGCTCCATCGCCACGCTCGCGCAAGGATATCAGCGCGATGCCGTGCGCATTTCGGCCGCAGGCGAGGAAAAGCAGCATCTCGACATCGAATACCGGGCGCTGAGCGTCGCCCAGCCCGACCGGGAAAACGCCATCATCAACGTGCTGCGTTTCTACGAGGCGAAGAACGCGCTGGTGTTTTGCAACACGCGCGCCGCCGTCAACCATCTGACCGCGCGCTTCAACAACCGCAATTTTTCGGTCGTGGCGCTGTCCGGCGAGCTCAGCCAGAACGAACGTAGCCATGCCTTGCAGGCGATGCGCGACGGCCGCGCAAAAGTCTGCATCGCCACCGACGTCGCGGCGCGCGGCATCGACCTGCCCAACCTCGAACTGGTCGTCCATGCCGACCTGCCGACCAATCCGGAAACGCTGCTGCACCGCAGCGGTCGCACCGGCCGCGCCGGGCGCAAGGGCGTCAGCGCGCTGATCGTGCCCAACAGTGCCCGCAAGCGCACCGAGCGGCTGTTGCAGAACGCCGGCCTCAAGGCGACATGGGCGAGCCCGCCCTCGGCCGACGACGTGATACGGCGCGACGACGAACGCATCATTGCCGATCCGGTCTTCGACGAACCGGTGAAGGAGGACGAGCGCGGTTTCATCGACGCGCTGCTCGCCAAACATGGCGCCGAACAGGTGGCCGCAGCTTTCGTGCGCCAGTGCCGCGCCAGCCGATCGGCGCCCGAGGACCTCATCGAAATCGCGCCGTTCACGCCATCGCGTGAAAGACCGGCGGGCGAAGGTTTCGCACGTCGCGACGAAGCACCCAGCCGCCGCGACGATTTCGGCGCCAGCGTCTGGTTCTCGTTGTCGATCGGACGCCGGCAGAATGCCGAACCGCGCTGGCTGATCCCGATGCTGTGCCGCACCGGCAGCATCAGCAAGCGCGAGATCGGCGCCATCAAGATGCAACCGGATGAAACCTTCGTGCAGATCGCGGCGGAGTGGGCCGACCGCTTCCTGGCGGCGATCGGTCCCGACCGCAAACTGCAAAACAACATCATGGTGAAGCGGTTGGACGGCACGCCCGATCTGTCGCGTGCGGGTTACCAGGCGCCAGGCCCCGACAAGAAACCACATCGCGGCAAGGCACCGTTCGATCCCAACGCGCCGAAGCGCAAGTTCGAAAAGCACGCATCGGCGTCAGCCGATCAGCGCCCGGCAGCCGCGCATGAGACAAAGCCTTGGGCGAAGAAGCCGGGTAAGCCGAAGTTCGAAAACACCGGCGCGCCCAAGCACAAGAAGGCGAAGAAGCGGCCTTCATAAGATCGCAAGCAGCTTCATTTTCCGGCAGCGACGGCAGGCACTTCATGGTGCCGCTTGCCCATCGGCTCGGCCCTGTGCCACATCTTGATCGGGACGTGGCGAGAGGGGTGGCCTATGCGCGGCGAGGTGCTTCACTATGACGAGGACCAGGGTTTCGGCTTCATCATTGGAGACGATGGCAACCGTTACACCTTCACCCGCGAGAACCTGCGCCGGGAAAGCGCCATGCCCAGGGGCACGGTCGTCGAGTTCCAGCCGGGCGGCGGCCAGGCACGCGATGTCTTTTCGATTGGTGTCCAGACCGCCATCGAGGCCCCGCACGCTGACGCCGGAACCAACATCTCACCGATTGAAACTGGCAACGCAACGGCAGCTTTTGCTGTCCATGCGCAGCATTTCGGCCGCTCATCCGAGCCAGTCGAACGCACCGGCCTATGGGACTATTTCTGGCGCGGCGTGACGCAGAACTATTTCAATTTCGGCGGCCGGGCCCGCCGCAAGGAATATTGGGGCTATTTCCTGTTCTGGGTGGTCTCGCTGCTGATCATCGGCGGCATCGGCCTTTTCGCCGACAACGAAATGGGCAATTTCGACAGCAGCGTATCTGCGGCGGTAACCGTTGGCCTTTGCGTCACCTTCGTACTGGCGACCCTGCTGCCAAGCCTCGGCATGACCGTTCGCCGCATCCATGACATCGGCCTGTCGGGCTGGCTCTATCTGGTGGTGCTCATCCCGACCATCGGCAGCCTGATCATCCTGGTCTTCGCGCTGATCCCGACGCAGGCACGGGAAAACCAGTGGGGGCCGGTGCCGGCAGGCGTCAGGGTTTAACCGCCTTCAAGGCGTCGCCTGAAATCCTGAGGAAGACCTTCTGACCGTGGCGTTCGGCGCCGAGCCTCGCGTAGAAACGCAGCGCGCCCTCGTTCCAGTCTTCGGAGGTCAGGTCGATGCGGCCGATGCCGTGGCTAAGGCAATGATCGGCGAGAAAGCCGATCAGCGCCCCGCCGACGCTGGCGTTGCGGATGTTGTCGCGCACGAACAGGTCCTTGAGGAACAGCAGCCGCTCAAGATCGATACCCGGATGCGCGATTGCCACCGACGCCAGGCCGCTGACCTCGCCGTCAACGAAGGCGAGCGCGAAATGCAGGGCGGAATCATGAATCGTTAACGCTCTGGTAACCAAGCGGGATTCTGTTGGCCGGGAAGGAGACCGGCGATGGACGCAAGCTTTCTCGATCATATTGACGACATTGAAGACCCTCGCGTGCCCGGAATGGTG
>NZ_JAMYOR010000125.1:0-3346 GCF_040319965.1 Mesorhizobium sp. M0830
CTCCTTGCCCAGCATGAAGGTTGAATCAGATTTGCACGCCTAAGGGAATCCCACGCCGATTCAGCCTCAATTCATTCCGCTCTAGGTGCCCGGCAAATTGGCGGTGATCGTTGGGCTGTCCCAGCCTTCGCCTATGGACAGGATGCAGCTCTGGCCCTTTGTATCGGACGCCAAAACTGTCCAGCTGCCTTGCTCGGAAACAAAAATCTCGAGAACCACGCTAGGATTGATGAGGCCGCGTCCTGCTTCGACTTCGTGGAACTTCTCGCCGAGCGCCTTGATCAGATCAACTCGCGATGCGCATTGTCCAGCAGCACTAGCGTGCGGGGCAACGGCTGGTATCGCAAGCGACGCCAAGATCATCGTCGCCACAAGACTTCGTGTCATCTGACACCTCCTCGCGCCAGACGGGGACCCCGGCTGCCACCGGCGCTGTTGATTGGCCTGCAACCTACGCAGGAATACAAGCTAAGCCGGATGGCGCCCGCTTGGTTCCATCACATTAGCGATTTTGCGGACAAGGCCGCGGCCAGAATGCAGAAAGACCCGGCCGCCTCGACCGGGCCTTCGATGCCGGATGTATCGCGCCCCCGCGGCTTTAGGCGAGGGCGCACAAGCGGAAGATCGTCCAGCTAGTTCATGGTCGGGATGACGAATTCGGCACCATCCTTGATGCCTGACGGCCAGCGCGAGGTCACTGTCTTGGTCTTGGTGTAGAAGCGGAACGCGTCCGGCCCGTGCTGGTTGAGGTCGCCGAAGGAAGATGCCTTCCAGCCGCCGAACGTGTAGTAGGCGATCGGCACCGGGATCGGCACGTTAATGCCGACCATGCCGACCTGGACCCGCGAGGCAAAATCGCGCGCCGCATCACCGTCGCGGGTGAAGATGGCGACGCCATTGCCCATCTCGTGGTCATTGGCGAGCTTGATAGCGCTCTCATAGGTCGGCGCGCGCACCACCGACAGCACCGGCCCAAAGATCTCTTCCTTGTAGATGCGCATGTCCGATGTGACGTTGTCGAAAAGGCAGCCGCCCATATAGTAGCCGTCTTCATAGCCCTGCATGGAGAAGCCGCGGCCGTCGACGACCAGCTTGGCGCCTTCCTTGACGCCGGTGTCGACATAGCCCTTGACGCGTTCCAGTGCCTGCGCCGTTACCAGCGGGCCGAAATCTGCGGAAGAGTCGGTCGAAGGACCGACTTTCAGGCTCTCTACGCGCGGAATGAGCCTTTCCATCAGCCGGTTGGCGGTGTCGTTGCCTACAGGTACGGCCACCGATATCGCCATGCAGCGTTCGCCGGCCGAGCCATAGCCGGCGCCGATCAGCGCATCCACGGTCTGGTCCATGTCAGCATCGGGCATGATGATCATGTGGTTCTTGGCGCCGCCGAAGCACTGCACGCGCTTGCCGGCGGCGGTGCCGCGCGAGTAGATGTAATGGGCGATCGGCGTCGAGCCGACAAAGCCGATGGCCTTGATATCGGGATCATCGAGGATGGCGTCGACGACATCCTTGTCACCATTGACGACGTTGAGGATGCCCGCAGGCAGGCCGGCTTCCAGGAACAGCTCGGCGATGCGCATCGGCACGCCCGGGTCCCGCTCCGACGGCTTCAGGATGAAGGCGTTGCCACAGGCGATGGCCGGCGCGATCTTCCACAGCGGGATCATCGCCGGGAAGTTGAACGGCGTGATGCCGGCGACGACGCCGAGCGGTTGGCGCATCGAATAGACGTCGATGCCGGGGCCGGCACCGTCGGTGAACTCACCCTTCATCATGTGCGGCGCGCCTATGCAGACCTCGACCACTTCGAGGCCGCGTTGGATGTCGCCCTTGGCGTCGGCGATCGTCTTGCCGTGCTCGCGCGCCAGGATGTCGGCCAGTTCGTCATAGTCGCGGGCAACGAGTTCAAGGAATTTCATCAGCACGCGCACGCGCCGCTGCGGGTTGGTCGCTGCCCATTTCGGCTGTGCAGCCTTGGCATTCTCGACAGCCGCGCGCAATTCCGCCTGCGAAGCCAGTGCCACCGTGCCGCGCACGGAGCCGTCCATCGGCTGCATCACATCCTGCTTGCGGCCGCTGGTCCCGGCGACATGCTTGCCGCCGATAAAATGACCGTAGTCGATCATGATCTCTCTCCCTTTGTTTGTGATGGCCCATTGTCCGCCTTTGCAGCGGCGATGGCAACGCGAGGGAGAACGCAACCGTTGTGCGGGAAATAGATAGCCGTTGACGGACGAGCATCAATTCCCGCAAATGGCGGGATGCAATTGCTGCTGTACGGATTAAGAGATTGAGTTCCTTCGCCACAGAACGCAGCGTCGGCAACTGTCATCTGGACCATCCCCATGAACTGGGATGACGTCCGCATCTTCCTGGCCGTGGCGCGCGCCGGCCAGATCCTTGGCGCGGCCAAACGGCTGGAGCTCAACCACGCCACTGTCTCGCGCCGCATCGCCGCGCTCGAGGATGCACTGCGCACAAAACTGTTTCGCCGGCTGACCACCGGTAGTGAGTTGACGCCGGCCGGCGAGCGCTTTCTCGACATTGCCGAGCGTATGGAGGGCGACATGATCGCCGCGCGCTCGACGGTTGCCGGCGAAGGCGACGACGTTTCCGGCACGGTGCGCATCGGCGCGCCGGACGGCTTCGGCGTTGCCTTCCTGGCCAAGCGCCTCGGTGCGTTAACCGCCCTGCACCGCGAACTGACGATCCAGCTTGTGCCGGTGCCGCGTTCCTTCTCCCTGTCGCGCCGCGAAGCCGATATCGCGATCACCGTCGAGCGGCCGACCGAAGGCCGGCTGGTGGCGGGGAAGCTGGTCGACTATTCGCTCGGGCTGTTTGCCTCGCGCGATTATGTGCAAGTGCATGGTTTGCCCAAAACCGCCGCCGAACTCGGCCAACACACCCTCATCGGCTATGTGCCGGACCTCATCGTCAGCCCCTCGCTCGACTACGCGGCCGAGTTCAGCGCCGACTGGCGCACCAGCTTCGCCATTTCCTCCGCACTTGGCCAAGCCGAGGCGGTGCGGTCGGGCGCCGGCATCGGCATCCTGCACACCTTCGTCGCCCGCTCGATGCCGGAATTGGTGCCGGTCGATGCGGTCGCACCCATCCGCCGTGCCTACTGGCTGGTCTATCACGAATCGGTCAGGCCGCTGCGCCGCGTCCAGATCGTCGCCAGCTTCATCACCAAGGCAGTGGAGCGGGAGAGAAGCCTGTTCACCTGATTTCACAAAACCGATAAAGCAAATCCGCCATCTAGCCCGGATATCTCACACAGTCTTTCGGCGCGAGGCTGGCGGCAGCGATTTTGCAGGCGCTTGAGCTGCGGGCAAGGGATGTC
>NZ_JAMYOR010000126.1:0-2737 GCF_040319965.1 Mesorhizobium sp. M0830
AGGATCCTCTCGGTCTCCTTCCCACCTCAACCATAGCATGGCAACAACACACAGGATCCTGGGGTCTGCGCCGCGTCGCTTCGCTTCTAGCTCCGCCCCAGGATGACGATTGACGGGTGTTCCCGCAATCGCCAGGGCACGCCCAAACTCCACTGCACCGATGGTTGAATCGCTTGTCAGTCCGCTTTGGATAGAAATTTAAAACGTTTGCATTTTTGCGAAAGGCAATTACAAACGTTTCAAACTTGTTCGAGGGAGAAGGATGACGACCCGCGTCATCACGCTCAAGGAGCTTGCCGCAGGCCTCGACCTGTCGATCACGACGGTGTCGCGGGCGCTTGCCGGCCATGAACAGATCGCGCTGAAGACGCGCGAACGTGTCGCGCACGCGGCGCGTCAGGCGGGGTACGTGCCCAACACCGCAGCGCGCACGCTTGTCTCCGGCCGCAGTGGCTTCGTCGGCCTCGTGTTGCCGATCCGCGGACCGAACCTTGTCGATTCCTTCCTTGGCGAATTCGTCACCGGGCTCGGCGAAGGGCTGGTATCGCATGGCGCCGACCTGATCCTGGCCACCGCCGCCTTCGGTCATTCGGAACTGTCGGTGCTGCGCCACGTCGTCGAGTCCGGACGCGCCGATGGCGTCGTCGTGACGCGTATCGCCGCGGTTGACGAGCGGCTCGCCTATCTGCGCGACCGCGGCTTTCCTTTCGTTGCCCATGGCCGGTTGCTCGACAGCGATTTCGGCTACAACTGGCTCGATACCGACGGCGCCCATGCCTTCGGCGAAGCCTTCGACATGCTCTACGATCTCGGCCACCGCCATTTCGGCCTGGTGACGATTTCCGAGCCGATGACGTTCCGGCATCTCAGACAAGACGGCTTTGCCGCGGCCATGGCCCGTCGGGGCGATCCGTCGGTGCGGTTCGACGTGGTGACGGCGCCGCGCTTCGATCACGGAGCCCGCGTCCAGGCCGTCAACCGCATGCTGCAGCGGCCTGACAGGCCGACGGCCATTGTCGCTCTGTTCGACGAACTGGCTTTGACCGTGATGGAGGAGGCCGCCCGCGCAGGCCTCAGCGTGCCGCGCGACCTCTCCGTCATCGGTTTTGACAACATCGCTGCTTCGGCCTACGCGCCGCCGGGCCTGACCACATTCGATGCCTCGATCCGTCAATGCGCGCGCGAGATCGCCGACATGTTGCTCACCATCATCGCCGACAAGCCCACCGCACCGTTGACGCGGCTGATCCGGCCGACGCTGGTTGCGCGCGCAAGCCATGGACCCGCACCGCAGATGAGAAGCTGACGCCGCCGTGACGGCGCATATCCAGGGAGGAAGACCGTGATGAAAGCATTGAAGACACTGCTCGGCGCCGCGCTGGCGTTATCGATCGCCTCAGGCGGCGCGCGGGCCCAGCAGGTGCTGTTCTGGTCGACGCAGGCGCGCCCCGTCGAGGAAACCCAAAAGATGCGCGACGAGGTGCTGAAGGGTTTTGACGGTGCGGTCGACTATCAGGTCGCCGAGACCGGCCCCTGGCTCACCCGCTTGCAGGCCGAACTGCAGGCCGGCACCGGCACCATCGGCGTGCTCGGCGGCCTGCATGGTGATTTCTCCAATGTCGGCGCGAACTTTGTCGATCTGTCCGGCGTCGATGTCGGCGGCGTCAAGGTCAACGAAGCTTACAAGAAGCTTGGCATGCTCGGCACCGGCGAGCAGAAATACCTGCCATGGATGCAGGCCACCTATTTGATGGCGGCCAACAAGCAGGCCTTGCAATATCTGCCGCAAGGCGTCGATCTCAACACCATCACCTATGACCAGCTGATCGAATGGTCGAAGAACATCGCCGAGAAAACCGGCTCGCCGAAATTCGGCTTTCCCGCCGGTCCAAAAGGGCTCAAGCACCGCTTCTTTGAGGGGTTCCTCTACCCGTCCTACACCGGCTCGATGGTGACCAAGTTCCGTTCACCGGAAGCCGAGATCGCCTGGAACAAGTTCAAGGAACTCTGGCAGTACACCAACCCGAATTCGACCAACTATGCCTTCATGCAGGAGCCGCTTTTGACCGGCGATGTCTGGGTGGCGTTCGACCATGTCGCGCGGCTTGCCGACGCCTTCAACAAGAAGCCGGATGAGTTCGTTGCCTTTCCGGCGCCGGCCGGCCCCGCCGGTCGCGGTTTCATGCCTGTCGTGGCCGGTGTCGCCATCCCGAAGACCTCGCCCGACATCGACAAGGCCAAGGCGCTGGTCGCCTACATGCTGAAGCCGGAAACCCAGATCGCGACGCTGAAAGCCACCAATTTCTTCCCGGTCGTCGACGTCAAGCTGCCTGACGACATGCCGGCTTCGGTCAAGGCCTTCGGTCCGGCGATCACCACCATGACCGGAGCTCACGATGCCCTGCCGGCACTGCTGCCGATGGGGCTCGGCGATCTCGATGGCAAGTTCAACCAGGTCTACACCGACAGCTTCGAGCGCATCGTGCTCGGCGGCGAGGACGTGCATGGCGTGCTTGGCGAAGAGGCCACGGTGCTCAAGGGCCTGATCGACCAGGCCAAGGCGCCGTGCTGGGCACCTGACAAGCCATCCACCGGCGCTTGCCCCGTCGACTAAATCCTCCCGAGGGGGGGGCCCGGCGGGTTTTTGGGTACACGGGGCCCCCCCCCCCCCCCCAACCCCCCCAACAACAAACACCCCCCCACCACCCCCCACCCGCAGCACGAAAAGAGTAGGGTT
>NZ_JAMYOR010000127.1:0-2707 GCF_040319965.1 Mesorhizobium sp. M0830
CAGATTGCCGCTGGCGGTGGTGTCGAGCGTGTGGAAGTCCGGATGCGCGTCGAGCCACAGCACGAACAGCGGGCGTCCGGCTTCGACAGCGCGGCGGGCGATGCCAGACACGGTCCCGGCGGATATCGAATGGTCGCCGCCGAGAAAGATCGGCATGGCATTCTCGCTCGCGGCGTAGGCGGCGTGAGCAATCGCGGATGTCCAGGCTGATATCTCGGGCAAGGCCTTCAGCGCCAAATTGCCATGCACGACGCGCCTCGCCGGAATTGCCTGGACGGCCCCCATATCCTCGACAGCGTGGCCGAGGCCGGACAGCACTTCAGCAAGTCCGGCCGTCCTGAGCGCACTTGGCCCCATCTCACATCCCATCCTGCCAGCGCCATCCTGCACTGGCGCCCCGACGATTGTGCAACGCATTGTCTTGTTTTCCCGCTGACCAAGTTCGAATGACCCGCGAGGAGATCATGGCGAGCCGGCGATATGAACAGGCAGAATTGGCAATTCGAAAAGCATTGTTTATCGTAATGGCAGCGAAATTGGCCAAAATGGTAATCCCGATGGATACGCTGGACGAACGGCTCGTGACCTTGCTTCGGCATGATGCGCGGCGCAGCGTGTCTGACCTCGCCGTCGACCTCGGCGTCTCGCGCGCCACAGTCAGGGCACGGATGGAGCGGCTGGAGCGATCCGGCGACATCATCGGCTACACGGTGGTGCTGCGCGCCGACGCCGTTGATCAGCGCATCCGGGGTATCATGCTGATTGAGATTGAGGGCCACGCCGCTGACCGCGTGGTGCGGGCACTGGGCGGCTTCCCTGAAGTCTCGACCATCCACACCACCAATGGCCGCTGGGACCTGGTGGTCGAGCTCGGGACCGCATCATTGACCGATTTCGATGCGGTGCTGCGGCGCATCCGGCTCATAGCCGGCATAACGGGCAGCGAAACTAGTCTGCTCCTGGCGACGCCGCGCACGACCCGGGCACGACTAACATAAAATCCGATCAAGGCCGACTGTGCGGGCGAGTGAGATGCAAACCAGCGCTTCTAACGATGCAGAGCTTCTCGGCCGGCCAGTTTCTGTTCGCCGTGAGCCCGACCGAAATAGGGTAGGACGAGAGCCGCTCACAGCTAGCCAACCTCACAGATCAACGCAAGTTCATCGCCGACAACTCCGCCACGCTGATGCGGGTTGGTGACGCTGGCAGTCCTAAGACCATTGCTGGATCTTATAATGCCCAGCGATCCGGAGGCCGTATTCGATCTCGCCTTTCACTAGGCTGCCCTCGCAACTCGGATCGTGTGCAGGGTTTCCGCTTGATATGCGAATATCGACGCAACATCTTCCAATCCTTGTGCCCCGTGACCAAAGCGACTTGTTCTATCGTGAAGAACCTTTTGACACTCACATCTATGCGGCGCGCGCTGCCAACAGCGCGTGGAGAGCCTCCGGCTTCAGATGGGTGTAGCGCTTCAACATTTTCCAGTCCTTGTGCCCAGTTACCAGCGCAACTTGTTCGATCGTGAATCCGGCCTCGAAAAGCCGACTCGTTCCTTCGTGCCGCAAATCATGAAAATGTAGGTCGTGGATGCTCAGGTCAGTGCATCCCCGACGGAAGGCGGTGCCGACTGACCTATGATTGAATGGGAAAATTCGATCATCGTCGTTGCTACGCTTTGCCCGCTGCTCCTCGACAATAGCCCATGCATCGTATCCAGTTGCCGCGAATAGCGGTATGCGCTGATTGTTGCCGTTCTTGTTCCGAGGGTCGTTCCGATCACGGATAAGAAGCATCCGCGTGCGAGATTCCAGGTCGGACCAACGCACCTTGCAGATCTCCTCCTGGCGCATCGCGGTTGCGACGGCGAAACGTATGATCTGGCTAAGCGGAGCAATTTGACGAGGGTTTGCATCGAAGTGACCGATGAGCCTGTCGAGTTCATCCTGCGTCGGCCGTCTGTCGCGCTGGTGGCCCTTTCCCAATGAGGCCAAGTCTCTTGAGGGCGATACGCGCGAGATCGACTGGTTCGACCTTGACGGGCAGGCCGTGAACTGCAGCGGCATGAGCCAGAATGAGTTTTATAGAGCCGATGTCGATACCGAGAGTCATCGGTCCGGCGCCTTGGTCGGCCCGGTCCCGACCAAAACGAATGAGCCGTTCGCGATCCAGGGCTACTATTTTGCACTTCCCCAGATGTCTTCGGAGCATATCGAGGGCTGCGGCCTTGGAGCGGCGAGGGGACTTGCCTACATCGCACATGTCGTCGATATGAAGGTCGATGAGTTCGCCGAAGGTTTTCAGGCGCGCTATACGGGACTTTGTCGGCGTCTCACCGCGATCGACTTGGCGCTCGGTTTCGGTTGCCCAGCGTCGTGCGTCCTCAGAAAGGTCTCGCTGGCGTAGCGACCTTTGCGACGGACTTGCACACGCCAGGAGCCGGACGAGAGTTTTGTGTAGGTGGCCATTTTTTCGTGTGCGCTCCGTGTGCACTGAAAGATCGAAACGTGGCGAAAAGGGTCGTATTCTGGCGTAAAGTGGCGTGGCCGCGCTTGCGTCTACCAAATTGATGTTAAAGAAAAAATGCTGAAAAATCAAGACCATAGCCTGGCTATTGCACCCATGCTGGACGGGGCGGAATAGTAATAAAATCCGATAGTTACGAGATGTTGCGTGCAAAAATCGCACACGTTCTGCTTCCCTTCTT
>NZ_JAMYOR010000128.1:0-2517 GCF_040319965.1 Mesorhizobium sp. M0830
CCCCCCCCCCCCCAAACCCCACTCGCCTCTCTGTGGGGGGGCGGGTTGTTTTCTAAAAACACCCCCCCCAAAACCCTGGGCTCCCCGGGCCCGGGGGGGGGCCCCCCCCCCCCCCCCACGCCGAGTCCCAGCCTGTCGATCGCCAGCTTTCTCGTCGACACATAGTCTGTCTTGCCGGAACCCAGCACCGGGATTTCCTCGACCTTGACGATGTCGTTGGGCACCATCAGCTCGGCCGCACCTGCCTGTTTGCCGAATTTGCGCAACTCGTCGGGGTTGGCGTCGTCGGCGGTGGTGACCAGCACGATGCGTTCGCCCCGCCGCTTGTCCGGCACGGCCACCGCCGCGTGCCGTTCTTCCGGCCATAGCGACTGCACCAGCATCTCGACCGCGCCGAGTGACACCATTTCGCCGGCGATCTTGGCAAAGCGCTTGGCGCGGCCGCGTATGGTGATGAAGCCTTCGCGGTCGACCGAAACGATGTCGCCAGTGTCGTGCCAGCCGGTCAACGGCTGCAGTTCACCGGGACGCTCCGCGGTCATGTAGCCCATCATCAGGTTTGGTCCGTCGAGCCACAATTGTCCGGCGCCGGAGATGCCTTCGACGGGCTCCAGCTTCATGCGCATGGCCGGCAGCAGCCGGCCGACGGTGCCGTCGCGGCCATGGATTGCGGTGTTGACGGCAACCACGGGGGCGGCCTCGGTCAGTCCGAATCCTTCGATAATCTCCGCCTGGAAGCGTTCGCGATAGATGCGGCGGGTTTCCGTCTTCACTGCCTCGGCGCCGGCGACGACAAAGCGCAGGCTGGAAAAATCACCATCCTTGGCGGTGCGCGCATAATTGGCGAGGAACGTGTCGGTGCCGAACATGATGGTCGGTTTCGCCTTGCGCGCCACCTCGGGGATGATCTTGTAGTGGAGAGGCGAGGGGTAGAGGAACAACTTCACGCCGGTGACCAGCGGCAGGATGGTGCCGCCCGTCAGCCCGAACGAGTGAAACACCGGCAACACGTTGAGAAGGATGTCGGCGGGCGAGATGGTGATGCGTGCCTCGGCCTGCATGGCGTTGGCAAGCAGGTTCTTGTGCGAAAGGATCACCGCCTTGGGCGTGCCTTCCGATCCTGAGGTGAACAGGATCACCGCCGGCTTGGCCGCATCCAGCCGTTGCAGCGGCCAGCGCCAAAGCAAGGCGGCGGCAAGCTTGTCCAGCGCCGTGACGCCATCCCGCACATCCTCCAGCCAAAGCAGCCTGGCACCGCCCTTTTCGACAGCCTCGACAATATCGGCAAGGTCGGCCTTGTCGACGAACGCGCGGGAGGAAATCACGGTCCTTATCACCGCCGTGCGCACCGCCGCAGTCACGCTCGCCGGCCCTGCCGTATAGTTGATCATCGCTGCCACCCGGCCGGCGGACAGAAGCCCGGTGAGCGACAGCACGACGCCATTGGCGTTCGGCAGCATCAGCCCAACCGCTTCGCCCGGCGCCGTGACCGCCTCGAAGCGGCGGCCGAGGACCCGGGCGCCGATGAACATCTTGCGGTAGCTCAGCGCGCCGGAGATGACGTCCTCGATGATCGGGTGAGAAGCGCCGACGCGGTCGGCGGCATCGCGCATGGCCAGGAACAGGCCACGATCGAGGTTAGTGCTGAAAAGCCGTGCCTCGGCGACGCGGTCGAACAGCGCATTGGTGTTCGAGGCCTGGTCGGGGTTGCGCACCACCAGTTCGGCGATGGTCATCGGCTCCAGCACGCTGATCGACAGCTGCGGAAACCAGTGCCGTGGTGCCTTGTCCGCCGGCGTCAACGACACCGGCAGGCTTCGTGCGCCGCCGACGAAGACCGGCACGATGCTGGCGTTCGCCTGCATGGCGATGCGGGCGACGGCACGAAACAGCCGAAACGTCTTGACGTCAGGCTCGACCGCATCCGGCAGATAGACGGCGAGCCGGCCTTTGCCTTTGAGGACACGCACCAGCCGGCGGCTGACGAAGACGTGTTCCGCATTGAAGGCGATGGTACGGCCAAGCCCGCGCCACGGTTCGAGCCAAGGGGATCGCGCCGAGACCTCGTCGAGTATGTGCAGTGTGTCGTCCGGTAGTAGCGACAGCATCAGCGCCGGCTCGAAACGCGACTGATGCGAGATGACGTAGATGACGGGAGCCTGCGCGTTGCGGGCGATCCTGATGCGGGCGTCGGCGATCCGGTAGGCGAGCTTGAACGGCACATAGAGCAGCGCCTGGGTGAAGCGCAGGCCGAGGCGGAATTTTTCCATGATGCCGATCAGCAGCCAGGCGAGGGCAAGACCTGCAAGCAGCGCCAGTGTCAGGATCATGCCGCGTCTCTCCCAACGTTTTATCATCTCGGCTCTTTTGCGGCCGCTTCGGCAAGAACCTAGACCATGTGGGGGCAACGTCAATGCGGATGAGGGCAAGCTTCAGGGCGAAATCATGAATCGTTAACCTGCAAGGACGGCTTGGCGGTAGGTCGGGTTCATGAGGGCTTTGAGGCGCTTACGCTTG
>NZ_JAMYOR010000129.1:0-1935 GCF_040319965.1 Mesorhizobium sp. M0830
GCATCGGGTAGGGAGGCGCTTCGCAGCGCCCCCCTCCCACACCACCGTACGAGCGGTTCCGCATACGGCGGTTCATGCAGTTTGGTTTAGGCTTCGGTTCATCTGTAAGAGCGATTTCAGCCCGAGCTGATCGAAGAAGGTCTTTCGAAAGGCGGCGTTCATGTGACTGGCCCCTGCATTCCACCAGGGTCCGCGTCCGTTGGTAGCGGACACCCACGCTCGAGCCTTGTCGATGCCTCTTTGCATCAGTTGTCTGGCTCGGGCCGACGGCCGCTTCCACTGACGCCAGAGGATGGTGCGCAGTTTGCGCCGTATCCAGCCATCGAGTTCCTCGAAGACCCCCTTCACCTGTGCCAGCCGGAAGTATCCGATCCAGCCTCGCAGGATAGGGGTGAGGGCTTCGATGGTACGCGCCATGGATTGGCCGCGCCCGACCCGGAACTGTTCACGTAGCTTGTCCCGCAACCGGATCACGCTTTTGGCCGCGACCCTGAGGCGCGGCTCGCGGTGAGCCGTCACAGTAAAGCCAAGGAACGTCCGCTTCCAGGGACGGTCAACCGCACTCTTTGCGCGATTGACCGTCAGCCGCAGCCGCTCGGTCAGGAACCGTGTGAGCGACGCCATCACCCGCAGGCCGGCACGCTCGGACCGTACATAGATGTTGCAGTCGTCAGCGTAGCGGCAGAAGGCATGGCCGCGTCGTTCGAGTTCCTTGTCGAGGTCGTCGAGCAGGATGTTCGACAACAACGGCGACAAGGGGCCGCCCTGCGGCGTTCCCTCGCTGCGCGTCGTCGCCAGCCCGCCCGTCATCAATCCGGCTTGCAAGTAGCGGCGGGTCAACCGCAGCACCCGCTTATCACCGACCCGGCGGGCCACCCGTGCCATCAGCACGTCGTGGTTCACCCGGTCGAAGAACTTCTCCAGATCAAGATCGACCGCAAAGCGGAGGCCGCCGGCCACATAGGACCGCGCAGCCAGGACCGCTTGGTGGGCACTGCGTCCCGGCCGGAAGCCGTAGGACGAGTTGGAGAAGCCCGGATCGAACAGCGGCATCAGCACCTGATGCATCGCCTGCTGGATCAGCCGATCCACGACCGTCGGGATGCCCAGTTGGCGCGTCCCCCCGCCGGGCTTGGGGATTTCCACCCCGCGCACCGGTGCCGGTCGGTATCGGTCTGCCAGCAGTTCTTCCTTGATGGCCGCCCAATGCGCCACGAGATATCCTCGCAAATGCCCGACCGTGAGGCCATCGACCCCCGGCGCGCCCTTGTTGGATTCCACGCGACGCAGCGCCGCCATCATGTTCTCGCGGCTGAGGATCATCTCCAGCAGTCCCGCTTCTGCCTCCGGTCGGAACTCCGTGTCTGCCGTGACGTTTGACCCGTCCATCTCCTGCTCTCGCGGCTTCCGGCCGCTATCCTCGGAGGGGATGCGGGGCATCTCAGTCCCGCTGCCTAGGTCTCTGCTCGTCATCGAAGAACCGGCTCCTTCCGGTACTGCATGTTCGGCCCTTCACCGTTCGGTCCGGCTACTACGGCCTCTGCTGACTTCTGCCGACCCATCCCGCCGCCTCACGACGCCGGTAGCACACCCGTCACCGGGGGCAGGCCGACAGACCTCCCAGGGTAAGACACGCGACCTTCGCTTCATCCACCTGTCGCATATACGCCGCTACCCTCCGGATGACTTTGGGCTTCAGGTCTTTTGGCCCCCTCGCCCGGGTCACGTCGCCTCATGCGCTTCCTGTTCGTCAGGCCGAAGCTTTGCCTACACCTTCCTTCAGACCCCGCCTCGCGGCGACGCCCTTGGTGTTCAGCTAGCGGTTCCCGTCATCAGGGCCCGCAGGGGACTTCCACCCCCAAGTCGCCTGAACCACCACCACAGCGGTCCAGGCAGCGCCAGTCACGGCGCTACGCGCCATGCCTGGCGCACCAA
>NZ_JAMYOR010000130.1:0-1897 GCF_040319965.1 Mesorhizobium sp. M0830
GGTCAATCCGAGCCGACCAAGAGACCGATCCTCCCTCAATCAGATGGCCTTCATATATGAATAACTTTCCCCGGACAGTCCTGCCCCTTGCGGGGGAGATGTCCGGCAGGACAGAGGGGGGTGTGCGGGAACGGGGCGGAGAAAGAAATATCCATGCCTGATCGTTCCTTCCTCTCCTGGCCATTCTTCGAAGACCGCCATCGCGCGCTGGCCGACCAACTGGAGGCGTGGTGCGCAAAAAACCTGCCGGTCGATCACCATGATGTCGATGCCGCCTGCCGCGAGCTGGTGGCGAACCTCGGCCGGGACGGCTGGCTGAGGCCGACGGCAATCGACACCGACAATCCGCGACCACTCGACGTGCGCACTCTGTGCATCACGCGCGAGACGCTCGCCCGCCATGACGGGCTGGCCGACTTTGGCTTCGCCATGCAAGGGCTCGGCACCGGCGCGCTCAGCCTGTTCGGCACGCCGCAACAGCAGCAATGGCTTTCGAAGACACGTGCCGGCAAAGCGATTTCCGCCTTCGCCCTGTCGGAGCCGCGCTCGGGATCAGATGTCGCCAACACCGAAATGACGGCGACCCGCGACGGCGACAGCTACGTCCTGTCCGGTGAAAAGACCTGGATCTCCAATGGCGGCATCGCCGATCTCTATGTCGTCTTTGCCCGTACCGGCGAGGCGCCGGGCGCCAAGGGGCTCTCCGCCTTCCTCGTGCCTGGCGACGCCAAGGGCCTTGGCATCGCCGAACGGCTCGAAGTGATCGCGCCGCATCCGCTGGCGCGGCTGTCGTTCGACCAAGTCCGCCTTCCCGCCTCGGCGCTGATCGGCAAACCGGGCGACGGGTTCCGCATCGCCATGTCGGTGCTCGACGTGTTCCGCTCGACTGTCGGTGCGGCAGCCCTCGGCTTTGCCCGCCGTGCGCTGGATGAAAGCATCAAAAGGGTAGCCGAACGCAAACTGTTCGGCGCGCCGATGGCCGAACTGCAAATGGTGCAGGGCCATATCGCCGACATGGCGCTCGACGTCGATGCTGCCGCCCTGCTGGTCTATCGCGCCGCATGGACCAAGGACATGGGTGCCGCGCGGGTGACGCGCGAGGCGGCCATGGCGAAACTATACGCGACGGACCACGCCCAAAGCGTCATCGACAGAGCAGTACAGCTGCATGGCGGCGACGGTGTCCGCAAGGGCCATATCGTCGAGAGCCTGTATCGCGAAATCCGCGCGCTGCGCATCTACGAGGGTGCCTCCGACGTGCAGAAGGTGGTGATTGCGCGACAAGTGATGGGCGCGGCCTGACGGCGAGAAATTGACGAGCGATTTTCATGCTTGGTTTTCGGAATACCGGGGAGGTTTTGAATGCATACGATTCTGCAGCCGGAAGGCTGGGCAAAACCGGTCGGCTACGCCAATGGCGTCGCGGCGCGCGGGCGGCTCGTCTTCGTTGGCGGACAGGTCGGCTGGAATGGGCAATGCCAGTTCGAGACCGACGATTTTGTCGGCCAAGTTCGGCAGACGCTCGAGAACATCGTAGCGGTGCTGGCCGAGGCCGGCGCCGGACCGCAGCACATCACCTCGATGACCTGGTATTTCACCGACAAGGCCGAATACCTCGGCAGCCTCAAGGGTATTGGCGAGGTCTATCGCGAAGTGATCGGCCGGCATTTTCCGGCGATGGCCGCCGTGCAGGTAATGGCACTGGTCGAGGACCGTGCCAAGGTGGAGATTCAGGCAACCGCCGTCATTCCGGAATAAACGCTCATCACTTCGTCATCCACGGGCGGAGCAAGGAGCGAAGCGACGCGGCGGAGACCCGAGGATCCTGTGTGTTGTTGCCATGCTATGGTTGAGGTGGGAAGGAGACCGAGAGGATCCTGGTCGTCCTTTCGAGGAC
>NZ_JAMYOR010000131.1:0-1796 GCF_040319965.1 Mesorhizobium sp. M0830
TCGCAGCCCGATCAGGGTCAAAGAAGCTGGCCATCATTGCCGTCGCAAGGAAGCTCCTCGTCGTCCTCAACGCTATCATCCGAGATAAAAAAGTATTCGCATGAACACAGTTGCCATGCCGCGACTTCCGAGCGCTGCCGCGGTGCAGAACTCTGCTCCGCTGCACTCTACGATTAAGGTCGCGGCATGGATCCCAGGGTCTCCGCGACGCCGCTTCGCGGCTGCTCCGCCCAGGGATGACGACATTGGAGAGGCTTCGCCCAATCTCAAGCGCTGATGGTGGTTCATCGAAACGAACGATGAAACCCCGACGGCCAACAGGCCTCCAACCCGTCAAACTCTCTCTGCTAGCGCTCCACACTCGGAGCGGCAGATTCTACTGTAGCGTCCGCGCGGGCTGGCCGAGGTGATCCCGGGCGATGCCGGCATCGCCATCTTCTGCTCCAGACGCACGGTCGAGGCCTGTCGCCACCACCGAGACCCTGAAGCGGCCTTCCATGCTCTTGTCGAAGATCGCGCCGACGATGATGTCGGCATCCTCGTAGACCTCTTCGCGGATGCGGGTGGCAGCCTCGTCGACCTCGAACAGCGTCATGTCCCTGCCGCCCGATATCGAGACCAGCACGCCCTTGGCGCCCTTCATCGACACTTCGTCGAGCAGGGGGTTGGCGATCGCGGCTTCCGCCGCCTTCATCGCCCGGCCCTCACCGGACGCCTCGCCGGTGCCCATCATGGCGCGGCCCATGTCGCGCATCACCGATTTGACATCGGCGAAGTCGAGATTGATTAGGCCTTCCTTGACGATGAGATCGGTGATGCAGCTGACGCCGGCATAGAGCACCCGGTCGGCGATGACGAATGCATCGGCGAAGGTGGTCTTGGCATCGGCGATCCTGAACAGGTTCTGGTTCGGGATGACGATCACCGTGTCGGCGCTTTCGCGCAGCCGCTCGATGCCCTCTTCGGCCATCTGCATGCGGCGCCGGCCTTCGAAGGTGAACGGCTTGGTGACGACACCCACGGTCAGGATACCGGCCTTGCGCGCCGCCTGCGCGATGATGGGTGCAGCGCCGGTTCCGGTGCCGCCGCCCATTCCGGCGGTGACGAAACACATATGCGTGCCGGCCAGATGATCCATGATCTCGTCGAGCGATTCCTCGGCCGCGGCACGGCCGATCTCGGGAAGCGAGCCAGCGCCCAATCCCTCGGTGACGTGAGCGCCAAGCTGGATCAGCCTAGACGCCTTCGACATGGTCAACGCCTGGGCGTCGGTGTTGGCGGCGATGAATTCCGTGCCCTGAAGCTGCTCCGCGATCATGTTGTTGACGGCATTGCCGCCGCCGCCGCCAATGCCGATAACGGTGATCTTGGGTCTCATCTCGGAGATTTCGGGCTTCTTGAACTCGGCCATGCCTGCTTCTCCTTCGCTAATTGCGCGCGCTTCACGGCCCACCCCCAGACTGCCTTGGGAACATTGCAATCGAGCGGCACGACGCGAATCAGTCCGTTCGGATGGGTACCCCAAAAAGCCAGAGAGCGGCCAGAGGTGCAAGTGCGCGCAAGGTCAAGATTTGTGATGACGGTTTTGGACAGGGGGCCGTGGAGGTGAGTATCCGGCGCAGGCCCGAATCGCCGATGGGGTTGCGACAGTCGCCGAAACAGCGCAACCGTCTCTGGGAACGTTTGCCAGATGCAACCACCGGCAGGGTGACAGGGCGAAATCATGAATCGTTAACCTGCAAGGACGGCTTGGCGGTAGGTCGGGTTCATGAGGGCTTTGAGGCGCTTACGCTTGA
>NZ_JAMYOR010000132.1:0-1674 GCF_040319965.1 Mesorhizobium sp. M0830
GCGACCACGTTCTAACATCCATACAGGAGCAGCCGCCCGCACCTTGGCTCGGGCGAGACCCCAATCACCCCATCTGTTGAAAAAGTGGCTCGCAGCGAGGCTGTGAGCGTGATTCAGTGTCTCCGAAGAGATTCGGAGAACGAGGCATGCGCGGCGGGGACGACCGGTCTGGCGAACTGTTCAGTTATGTTGATCTCGAGGCTCGGGTGCGGCGCGATCATCCGTTGCGCCGCATTCGGGCGATTGTGAACGAAGCGCTGGCGGCGTTGGAGCGGGACTTCGCGGCGCTGTATTCGCCGATGGGGCGGCCTTCGACCCCGCCGGAAAAGCTGCTGCGAGCGATGCTGCTACAGGCGTTCTATTCGATCCGCTCGGAGCGGCTGTTGATGGAGCGGCTGGAATACGACCTTCTGTTCCGCTGGTTCGTCGGGATTGGCGTTGACGATGCGGCCTGGGACCATTCTGTGTTCTCCAAGAACCGCGACCGGCTGCTGGAGGGCGACATCGCCGCAAAGTTCCTGAGCGCGGTGCTGGTGCAGCCCAAGGTCAAGAGGCTTCTCTCGACGGATCACTTCTCGGTCGACGGAACGCTGATCGAGGCCTGGGCGTCGATGAAGAGCGTCAAACCGAAGGACGGCTCGGGCGAGCCGCCGGCTGAAGGGGGCGGGCGAAACGCGGAAGTGGACTTCCATGGCCACAAGCGCTCGAACGACACACATGCCTCGACCACCGATCCGGATGCCCGGCTCTATCGCAAGGGCAAAGGCAAGGAGGCCAAGCTGTGCTTTATGGGACATGGCTTGATGGAGAACCGCCACGGCCTGCTGGTCGACGCCTGCCTGACACTGGCCGACGGACATGCTGAGCGGGTGGCCGCACTGCACATGATCGAACCTCGCGCGGAACGGCCACAGGCGATCACGCTCGGTGCCGACAAGGCCTACGACACTGAAGACTTTGTCAATGAGCTGCGCTCGATGAGGGTGACGCCGCATGTAGCGCAGAACAACACGAGCGGCCGCAGTTCCGCGATCGACGGGCGCACGACGCGGCATGGCGGCTATGCTGTCAGCCAGCGCATCAGGAAGCGCATCGAAGAGGCATTCGGTTGGATCAAGGTCGTGGCCGGCCAGCACAAGACGAGGTTCCGCGGCCGCGACCGTGTCGGATGGGCCTTCACCTTCGCAGCCGCTGCCTACAATCTGGTGCGACTGCCAAAGCTCATGGCGGAGACCGGCTGATGGCCAAGGTTCCCGGCTTCGCCAAGGCCTTTGCCGGCCGCTGGCGCATCGTCGAGATGGATGTTTGGGATAACGACTCCCTCGATCTCGTCGAGGAAGCGCATCTGACATTCAAAGGCTCGGCGGATGGCGAGATCGCCTTCGGCGCACTCAAGGGCTTCCTCGATGTCCGATATGGCACCCGCGATGGCTCAGCATGCGCGGAATTCTCGTGGGAGGGGCATGATGAGAAAGACCCAGCCTCTGGCCGCGGCTGGGCTGTCTTTGGCACTGCAGGCCGCCTCGTCGGCCACTTCTACATCCACAACGCCGACGATTCAGGCTTCGTTTGCGAAAGAGCCTGAATTCTTCAACAGATGGGGTGATTGGGGTCTCGCCCGAGCCAAGGTGCGGGCGGCTGCTCCTGTATGGATGTTAGAACGTGGTCGCCTTG
>NZ_JAMYOR010000133.1:0-1658 GCF_040319965.1 Mesorhizobium sp. M0830
GGGCTCTGACGCACTTTTGGTGGTGATGGGGCCTACGCAGAACCGATGACGCGCGCCTGGAGTAGGTCGAGTTTTCCTCGGCCGTACATTTGGCGCTTAACGAGCTTGAGTTTGGTGATCTGCCCCTCGGTTTGGCCATTGGACCAGGGAGATGTGATCGCCGCGCTCACTGCCGCTCGGTCCTTGACGATGCCGTTGGCGAAGGGGGCAACAAGGCCCGATCGAGCTCGCTCCAGCCATGGCTCAAGATCGACGAGAGACTTCTTGCGGATCATGGCCTGGAAGGCGGCGATGATCCCTCGGGCGTCGACCAGCTGGGGCACACCGCCCTCAATCGCGGCGACAAGGATGGTTTCGGACTTGGAGAGGTTGTCGCGACCGACGGTCATCAGCCGCGCTATGGTCCGCGCCGAGGGCGCCCGGCTCAAGGCGCCACCATCGACCTTTTCCGCCTTCCGACGGCGCGTGGCCCACTCAGTGACAACCCGAAGACCACCACGGAACCCCTGGCCTTTGAGCCGTCGCCATAGCTCGGCGCCGTTCCGCCGTCCGGCCGACCACTGGGCGTCGAGCCATGGCAGGTGCAGTTCGAGCGAGCTCTCGCGGACGCGGAAGATATCCGAGCGTTGACCGCGCATGACGCGGCGGACAAGGCCGCGGCTGTACCCGGTCCGGCGAACGATCTCCTTGATCGCCACCCCGGTCTTGGCCAGGCCGAGAATGGCGGCGTTGGTGTCTTCCCGGCGAAGATACCCCTCATATTGGATCCGCTCGGCGGCGGTGAGCAGATCGGGATTGATCGTGACTGCGCCGATCGCGGACCGAATCTGGCGCATGGATTTGCGCACGGCGTCGAGGAAGGCGCGGCTAGCGTTCTCCATCAAGTGCCAACGGTCGGCCACCTGGATCGCCTTCGGCAGAGCCTTGGCTACAGCCATTGCGTAGCCACCGCCACGGTCGCGGGCGACGATGCCGATCTGAGGCTGATCCGAGAGCCAGGCCTGAGCCGTCGCTGGTTCCCGGTCAGGCAGCAATGCGATGGTCTTACGCCGCTCCAGGTCGCAGATGAGGGTTCCATAGCGCTGGTTGCGTCGCCACGCCCAGTCGTCGATCCCGATCACGGCTGGCGGAACGAAGCCCGGGCTGCCGCGCCGCCGCACGACGCGCAGCAGGGTGTCGTTGCTCACGGGTAGCATCAGCCTCCGGGCGAAGCCCGCTGCCGGGCGCCCGCCCAGAACAAGCCCAAGATGATGCACGATATCGTCGAGGCGGGCGGTTCGCCGCGCCCATGGCGTCAGGACGCCCTCGTCAAAGCGCTCGGTGAAGATTCGCCGGTCGCACAGAACCGCGTCGCAGTGGAACCGGCGCACCAGGGCGACCAGCCGAACAGGCTTTCCAGCCAACGGCAGATCCGCCAAGCGCCGCTGATATCGGCTGTGGATCCGCTCCGATCTCGTTCCGCAGCCCGGACAGGCACTCGCCATGCTCAAAGGTCGGATCGTGATGAGCGTCGCGTCGACCGCACTGGCGGCATCTTCAACAACAAAGCCGCGAGGGACGAGATTCGATGTTCGGAGGGCCTGGCCCATGGCATTGATTCCTTTTTGTGAAACCAGTGCCAGCCGACGTCACAATGTCATCAAAACTGAGTCAGAGCC
>NZ_JAMYOR010000134.1:0-1566 GCF_040319965.1 Mesorhizobium sp. M0830
GCTGGTCTTCATCGATGAGAGTGTGCTGCAGAGCAGCGGAAGGAGTTCAACATGAACTAAGACCATAGCGTAAAGCTGCGTGAATGATGGGGACGGCCCTCCGGGGTTGGCTTTCAGGAGCAGGTCTCAAACCAGTCCAAGCTGCTGCGGTAAAGAGCCGTGGTGGTGAGCGTTGGATGAAAAGTTCGGACGAGATCCGAGCAGGTGGGTGTCCGAAAGACGAACGAAAGTGAACCCTTCGAAGACGCGTCGTTATGAACGTAAGTGTCGCCGAAACCAGGACCGTCTCGTCATCCTGGGACAAGTCCGCCGGGTGCCTGATGACAGGGCGGGCGGCGACCGGCGTTGAGGGGGCGTGAGTCGGACACAGGCATTCGCGCGGAACTGCAGGAACCAGGCTCCTGATGCAAAGGGAGAAGCTCAAGCGGGCCAAACCGCAAGGCGAGAGTACCGATGCAGGAGACTGGGGCGGACCGGCCCGTATGAGCGTTGAAGGCCCTGTAATGGGGCCGGAGCAAAGGGGTCGGATCAGGTGGTCGTATTGTTTGGAACAACTGGAAACAGGATGACTATCAGAAGATACGACAGACAAGCCGTTTCGAATTGCGAAACGACAAGTGTACGAAGCTTACAAAGCGGTCAAAGCCAACCAGGGCGCAGCCGGGTGGACGGGCAGACCCTGGAGATGTTCGAGAAGGACCTTGCAGGAAACCTCTACAAGGTCTGGAATCGGATGTCCTCAGGGACGTACTTCCCACCGCCGGTTCGCGCTGTCTCCATTCCGAAGAAGAGTGGGGGCGAAAGGGTTTTGGGTGTGCCCACCGTCAGCGATCGGATCGCACAGATGGTGGTCAAGCAGATGATTGAGCCGGATTTGGATATCCTGCTTTCTTCCAGACTCCTACGGCTACAGGCCGGGAAAATCGGCTCTGGATGCAGTTGGCGTCACGCGTCAGCGATGCTGGAAGCATGACCGGGTGCTGGAATTCGACGTCAAAGGGCTGTTTTGACAATCTTCCGCACGATCTCCTGCTGAAGGCGGTCAGGAAGCACGTCACATGCAAGTGGGCTCTGCTCTACATCGAAAGATGGCTGGCAGCGCCGATGGAGAAGAACGGGGAAGTCGTCGAGCGCACACGCGGTACCCCGCAAGGGGGCGTTGTCAGCCCGATCTTGTCGAATCTCTTCATGCACTATGCATTTGATCTGTGGATGACCCGGACGCATCCTGACCTTCCATGGTGTCGATATGCGGACGATGGTCTTGTGCATTGCCGGAATGAGCAGCAGGCAGAAGCCCTCAAGGCGGAGCTTGGTGCTCGACTGGCAGCATGCGGGCTTCAAATGCATCCGACAAAGACCAAGATCGTCTATTGCAAAGACCAAAGGCGCAGGGGGGAATACCCGAATGTCGTGTTCGACTTCCTCGGGTATCAGTTCCGGCCGCGACGCGTGGCGAACACACAGCGAGATGAGTTCTTCTGTGGTTACACGCCTGCGGCCAGCCCAACGGCAATGAAGTCGATGCGGGCCACGATCAAAAGCTTGAACATCCCGCGGCAGACG
>NZ_JAMYOR010000135.1:0-1538 GCF_040319965.1 Mesorhizobium sp. M0830
TCGAATGCATCGAGACCCTGGCAAGAGAGGGACTGCGGGTTCTGATGGTTGGCGACGGCCTCAACGACACGCCTGCACTGAGCGCAGCGCATGTGTCGATCGCGCCGGCTGCCGCGGCCGACATCGGTCGCAATGCCGCCGATTTCGTATTCCTGCGTGAAAGCCTTGCGGCAGTGCCTCTCGCGCTGGACGTCTCGCGCGAGGCGGGGAGCCTGATCCGCCAGAACATCGCGATCGCCATCGTCTACAATGCGGTCGCCGTTCCGATCGCCATACTGGGACACGTCACGCCTCTGATCGCTGCGATCGCCATGTCGGCCTCATCGCTGCTTGTCATCGGAAATGCGCTGCGCCTGCAAGGCTTCGTGTCGAACGGACAGGCGCAAAGCTCTCGACAGGACAGGCGGCGCGGCGTCAGCCAATTGGCACAACCTCGATGACGACTCTTTCCTACCTCATACCCGTGGCCCTCTTCCTTGGCGCCCTTGGACTTGGGGGCTTTCTGTGGGCCTTGAGAAGCGGTCAATATGAAGATCTCGATGGAGCCGCAGAACGGATCCTGATCGATGGCGACGACAAGCCGCAAGGCTGACTCGGGCGCCGGGGTCGCTCAAACACCGCTGGGACCGGTGACCCAGATCAAAGCGCACAGCCCATAAACCCAGATAGTCAAGGGATAAACATCCGAGGAGGCAGGCATGCGAGCAGAAGCGATAATGACCACACCGGTCGTCGCAATAGACCCTGACGCTTCGATTGCCGATGCGGCACGGTTGATGCTTTCGAAGAAGATCAGCGGCCTGCCTGTCATTCGCAGCGACGGCACGCTGGTGGGGATCGTCAGCGAGGGCGATTTTCTGCGCCGGGAAGAACTGGGCACGCGACGCACGCGTCCGCGTTGGCTGGAGGCTCTCGTCAGCCCTGGAAAAGCGGCCGAAGAATATGTTCAAGCCAACGGAAGGCGTATCGAAGAGGTGATGACGGCGGATGTCGTTACGGTATCACCGGGCGCATCGCTGTCCAGCACGGTCGAGCTCATGACACGCCATCACGTCAAACGCATTCCGGTCGTCGACGGCGGCAAGGTGATCGGCATCGTGACCCGCTCCGACCTGCTGCGCGCATTACTCGACGTCCCATCTGGCGCGGCCTCGGCACGGATAGACGACGAACAAATCCGTCAGGACGTCCTTGCCGAACTTGCGAAGCAGAAATGGACCGGCAAGGACATGATCGATGTGACCGTGAACACAGGGGCGGTGCAACTGAACGGCGCCATCTTCGACGAGCGCGAGCGCCAGGCAGCCATCGTCGCCGCCGAAAATGTCGCCGGCGTCAAGGCTGTCAGGGACAACCTCATCTGCGCCGGACCGCTGTCTGTCGTGCTGGTTTCGTAGGCATTTGGTCACAGAAGCTGAGAAGGCAGAGACGGTCGCCCTCAGAGCTCGAAGCACTAGACGTCATGTTCCGAGGCCTGAGATCGGTGGCCCGCCCTTTCGTGCGATTAAGAGACGAGGGTTGCTCGGATAGGCCGAGCC
>NZ_JAMYOR010000136.1:0-1493 GCF_040319965.1 Mesorhizobium sp. M0830
CTGTTGAAGAAGTGCTAGCGCAGGCGTTAGTGGCGTGATTCACTGCTCCCCGGAAGAATGGGGATTTGCGGATGCGCGGATTGGACGAGCGGACAGGTTCGCTGTTTTCGTATGTCGACCTTGAGGCGCGGGTGCGGCGAGATCATCCGCTTCGGACGATCCGAGAGATCGTCAACACGGCTCTTGTGGAGATGGACGGCGATTTTGCGGTGCTTTATCCGCCTGGGCTCGGCCGCCCGTCGATCGCGCCGGAACGGTTGCTGCGTGCGATGCTGTTGCAGGCCTTCTACGGCATTCGCTCGGAGCGTCAATTAATGGAGCGGATGGAGTTCGATCTTCTGTTCCGCTGGTTCGTAGGGCTTGGTGTTGACGAGCCGGCCTGGGATCATTCGAGCTTCACCAAGAACCGGGATCGGCTGTTGGAAGGTGAGATCGCGGCAAAGTTTCTGCGCGCGGTGCTAGCGCAGCCAAGGGTGAAGCGGCTTTTGTCGTCGGATCACTTCTCGGTGGACGGCACGCTGATCGAGGCTTGGGCTTCGATCAAGAGTTTCCGCCGCAAGGATGGCGGCGACAACGGCCCGGACGGTGCTGGCCGCAACGCCGAACGGGGCTTCCATAAGGAGAAGCGCTCTAACGACACACACCAAAGCACGAGCGACCCCGAAGCGCGGCTCTACAAGAAGGGCGATGGTCAGCCGGCGAGGCTGTGCTACTTGGGGCATGCGCTAATGGAGAACCGTCATGGGCTGGCGGTCGATGGCGGCATTACCCAGGCGACAGGCACGGGTGAGCGTGATGCCGCGCTCGCCATGTTGGACCGCAGACCGTCGCGGCGGCGCATCACGCTGGGCGCCGACAAAGCCTATGATGTCCGCCAGTTCGTCAAGGATCTGCGTGAGCGCAAGGTCACACCGCACATCGCCATCGACGGCCATCTGAGCAAAACCGGCAAGCCTCGCGTGACGGCGATCGATGACCGCACGAAACGCCATCCGGGCTATGATGTCAGCCAGCGCTGCCGCAAGCGGATCGAAGAGGTGTTCGGTTGGATCAAGGCCTCGGCCGGCATGGCCAAGGTTAAGCTGCGAGGATGCGCCCGTGTGAATGCTGCCTTCACCTTGAACCTGGCGGCCTACAATCTGATCCGCCTGCCCAAGCTGCTGGCGGCCCCGGCATGAGCATCGTGGCCCGCTGGCGGATCGTTGAGATGCCCGACTATGTCGAGGACTATCTCGACATGATGGAGCCAGCCTACATTGAATTCGCGGCCGATGGCTCCGGCGAATTCGCCTTCGGCTGCGTTACGGGGCAGATCTTCGGCGCGGGCCACGGCAACAACGTCGCCTTCTCCTGGCAAGGCAATGACGAAATGGACGAGGCCCAAGGCACTGGCTGGGCTGAAATCCAGCCAGACGGCTCTATCAACGGACAAATCTGCTTCCAACGCGGCGACGAAGCAGACTTCATCGCCCGCAAATGGACTTCTTCAACAG
>NZ_JAMYOR010000137.1:0-1426 GCF_040319965.1 Mesorhizobium sp. M0830
TTCAACAGATGGGGTGATTGGGGTCTCGCCCGAGCCAAGGTGCGGGCGGCTGCTCCTGTATGGATGTTAGAACGTGGTCGCCTTGGAGCGCCACAAACATCGGGAAGGAGCAGCCGTGAAGTATTTTGCTGGATTAGATGTATCTTTGGAAGAGACCGCGATTTGCGTCGTCGATGAGAGCAGTCAGATCGTGAAGGAAACACGAGCGGCGAGCGAACCACAGGCCTTGTCCGATGCGTTGCGGAAGCTCGATCTGCCGCTGGAGCGCATCGGGCTTGAAGCGTGCTCGCTGACGGCCTGGCTTCACGATGGATTGTGCGCCGAAGGTCTGCCTGCGATCTGCATCGAGACGCGCCAAGCCAATGCGGCCATGAAGACGATGCCGAACAAGACCGATCGCAACGACGCCCGCGCGCTTGCGCAGATCATGCGCACGGGCTGGTATCGGCAGGTGCATGTCAAGTGCCGGCAATGCCGGCTGTGGCGTGCGCTGCTGGTTGCCCGCCGGACGGTGCTGAACGAGATGCGCAGCATCGAGAATGTCGTGCGCGCCATGCTGCGAGAGGCCGGCGTCAAGCTCGGTACGCCGTCGCGCACCGCCTTTGCTGATCGCGTGCGCGAACTGGCCAGTGCCGAGGTGATGGCGATGGTCGAGCCGCTGCTTACGATCCTCGGCACCATGCTCAAGGAGTTCGCCCGGCTGACCAAGAAGGTTCTCGACATCGTCCGCAAGGAGGAGGTCTGCCGGCGGCTGATGAGCGCGCCAGGCGTTGGTCCGATTACGGCGCTCGCCTTCCGCGCCACGATCGACCGGCCGGAGCGGTTCGGCTCCTCGCGGGCGGTGGGAGCGCATCTGGGGCTGACGCCAGCGCGATACCAATCCGGTGAGACCGACATCCAGGGCAAAGTCAGCCGCTGTGGCGACGAGCTCGCCCGCACAGCACTCTACGAGGCAGCCCATTCACTGCTTGTGCGTTCCAAAAAGTGGTCGAGCTTGCGCGCCTGGGGCATGAACATCGCCAGACGCCGCGGCATGGCGCGGGCGCGGGTGGCGGTGGCCCGCAAGCTGGCCGTCATCCTGCACCGCATGTGGGCCGACGCAACCGAATTCCGCTTTGGAAAGGAAGCCGCCGGATCGGCATGAAATAGCGCAAGGAACAAAAACGAACACAGACAGTGGTTTCGCCCGCGAGGGTGATCTGGATCGTTCCGTGGGGACGATGGGCAAGGCGATCTCGTTAGCAGGCACGATCCTGGGCGAAGTCTCCCAAGGTCGTTCAACAGATTGAGACGCCTCGCTCTCCTGACCCCATCATGCGGCGGCTCCGCGCCGACCGCGAAGAGAAGCGAGTGACCCGCGGGGCGACATGGTCCGGAAAAAAGACAGGAAACGCTTGACCTCACCGACCCCAATCAGAGAAGCCTG
>NZ_JAMYOR010000138.1:0-1342 GCF_040319965.1 Mesorhizobium sp. M0830
TGTCGGTAGCACACGATATGTCCGGTTTAGGTAGCACACGATCTGTCCGGTAAGTCTTGACCTTTTAAACGGGGTCAGGATGCGCCGGTCGGAAGCCAATCAAGGTGTGCGAATGATCAAGTTCCGAGACGTATTGAGCCGCTATGAGGCTTTGGAGTTCAACCAGATGGAGGCTGCGCAGTTGCTGGGTCTGAGCGAGCGAACCTTCCGGCGCTGGTGCTGCCGGTATGAAGAGGCTGGGGAGGCCGGCTTATTGGACCGGCGTCTTGGCAAGGCGTCTGGCAAACGGGTTCCGCTGGACCGGGAGTTTGAGGTCGAGACACTCTACCGGACGCGCTACAGCGGGTTCACGGCCAAGCATTTCCACGAACTTCTGGTGCGCGATCATCGGTTCAGCTGGGGTTACACCTGGACGAAGGCGTTCCTGCATTCGAAAGGCCTTTTGACCAAGGCATCCCGGCGTGGAGCACACCGGCGCAAGCGGCCGCGCCGACCCTTGCCGGGGATGATGCTGCATCAGGATGGCTCGCGCCACATCTGGCTCGGCGGCCAACCGGCGCTCGACCTCATCGTCACGATGGACGATGCGACGAACACCATCTATTCGGGCTTTCTGACCGAGGAAGAAGGGACGGCTTCGACGTTTCGGGCTTTGGAGGAGGTGTTCGGCGGCCATGGTCTGGCGTTGAGCCTCTATACGGATCGAGGCAGCCACTATTTCTATACGCCGCAGGCTGGTGGAAGAATCGACAGGACAAACCTGACCCAGGTCGGTCGCGCGTTGGCTCACCTTGGCGTCGAGCATATCGCGGCCTATTCGCCGCAGGCACGCGGTCGTTCGGAGCGGGTTTTCCAAACCTTGCAAGACCGGCTGACGAAAGAGCTGGCGTTGGCCGGGATCGCCACCATAGAGGAGGCCAACAGCTTTCTGCGCGACGTTTATATTCCGGCCCACAACAAGCGCTTCGCCGTCAAGCCCGAACAGGAAGGCTCAGCCTTCGTCGCCATTCCCGGCGTCGATCTGGGCGAGATCCTGTGCATTCAGGAGGAGCGCCAGGTCGGCAACGACAATTGTGTCTCGTTCAATCGGCTGAAGCTGCAAATTCCCGAAAGCCCGCTGCGGCCCCATTTCGTCAAGGCGACAGTCAAGGTGCGCCGCTATCATGACGGCGCCTATGCAATCTTCCACGGGCCTCGCTGTCTGGGCCGCTACGACCACAATGGAATAGCCGTACAGACACAAAAAGCCGCTTGAACCCGCTCGGCGGCCAGCAGAACAAAACCAGAAGCAGCGGACAACTCGTGTGCTACCTAAACCGGACAACTTAATTCGCTATCGACA
>NZ_JAMYOR010000139.1:0-1303 GCF_040319965.1 Mesorhizobium sp. M0830
CGTTCTATTCGATCCGCTCGGAGCGGCTGTTGATGGAGCGGCTGGAATACGACCTTCTGTTCCGCTGGTTCGTCGGGATTGGCGTCGACGATGCGGCCTGGGATCATTCGGTGTTCTCCAAGAACCGTGACCGGCTGCTGGAGGGCGACATCGCTGCAAAGTTCCTGGCGGCGGTGCTGGCGCAACCCAAGGTGAAGAAGCTTCTGTCGACGGATCACTTCTCGGTCGACGGCACGCTGATCGAGGCCTGGGCGTCGATGAAGAGCGTCAAGCCGAAAGACGGCCCAAGCGGTGGTCATGGCGAGCCGCCTGCAGACGGCGGTGGACGCAATGCGGAAGCGGACTTCCACGGCGAGAGGCGATCGAACGAGACGCACACCTCGACCACCGACCCCGACGCCAGGCTCTACCGCAAAGGGCGGGGCAAGGAGGCGAAGCTCTGCTTCATGGGGCATGGGCTGATGGAGAACCGCCATGGCCTTCTGGTTGACGCCTGCCTGACGTTTGCCGACGGGCATGCCGAGCGGGTGGCGGCCCTGCACATGATCGAACCGCGAGCGGAGCGGCCACAGGCGATCACGCTCGGCGCCGACAAGGCCTACGACGCGGAAGACTTCGTCAATGAGCTGCGCTCGATGAGAGTGACGCCGCATGTAGCGCAGAACACGAGCGGCCGTAGTTCGGCGATCGACGGGCGCACGACGCGGCATAGCGGCTATGCTGTCAGTCAGCGTATTCGCAAGCGCATTGAAGAGGCGTTCGGCTGGATCAAGACGGTCGCCGGACAGGCGAAGACGAAGTTGCGCGGCCGCGACCGCGTCGGATGGGCCTTCACCTTCGCAGCCGCCGCCCACAATCTCGTGCGGTTGCCGAAGCTGCTGGCGGTGCCGACATGATCGCACCTGCCGGCTGTCAACTGATCGGCCGCTGGCGGATCATCGAAGCTGACCTGTGGGATCGCGGCTATCTCGACCTCGGCGGACCCGCCACGATCACCATTGGGGCCGACAACCACGGTGAGATCGCCTTTGGCGCCCTGCAAGCCGGCCTCGATCTCGGGTACGGGCCCTCAATGGTCTTCTTCACATGGGCCGGCTTCGATGAGATGGACGAAGTCACCGGCGACGGCTCCGCTGAACTGCTCGACGACGGCTCGATCGACATCACCTTCGCCTATCGCAACGGCGACGAGGCTATCCTCAAGGCCAAACGTGATCCTTCTTCAACAGATGGGGTGATTGGGGTCTCGCCCGAGCCAAGGTGCGGGCGGCTGCTCCTGTATGGATGTTAGAACGTGGTCGCC
>NZ_JAMYOR010000140.1:0-1279 GCF_040319965.1 Mesorhizobium sp. M0830
GCAGGGCTGTCCGGGGAAAGTTTTGAGTGAATCGAAATGCCGCATGTGCATGCCCCGTAAAACGGGGTTTGTCCGTCTTCTCTCTGGTTGTCGAGACTCAGAAAAGGAACGGGGCATGCGCTTTGCACCTAGCATCTTCGGGCAGCTTCTTGAAGCCATGGATCGCCGTCAATTCCAAGCCATTGTGGATCGTCACGACGGCGATGCCTACGACAAATCGTTCAGGAGTTGGGATCATCTGGTGGTGTTGATCTATGCCCAGTTCTGCGGCAGCGACAGCCTGCGTGGCCTGGAAGCCGGTTGGAATGCCAACAGCCAGCATCATTACCACCTGGGCAGCGGTCCGCTGATGCGTTCGACCTTGTCGGATGCCAACAGACGGCGCCCGGTCGCCATTTTTGCCGAGGCCTTCAGCCTGGTGGCGGGCCTGCTCGACCGGCAGACGCGGCAAGAGGGTAAAGAAATGCTGCGGCTGATCGATTCGACCCCCATTCCGCTCGGCAAGCTGTGCGAGTGGGCCAAGTCGAACGGACGCATCCGCGGCATGAAGGTCCATGTCGTCTATGACCCGAAGGCCGACCATCCGCGCGTCCTCGACATCACCGACGCCAACGTCAACGACGCCCAGATCGGCCGCCGGATCACCATCGAGCCCGCGGCGACCTATGTGTTCGACAAGGGCTATTGCCACTATGGCTGGTGGACGGCGATCGCCGAGGCCGGGTCGGTCTTCGTAACGCGGCCCAAGACCAACATGGGGCTGGCGCAGCTGTGCAACCGCCCCGTGGCCGAGCCGCAGGGCGACGGCTTCCTGGTCCTGGAAGACAGTGAGGTGAACCTGGTCAGCAAGGGCGCTTGCAAGCTGCCGATACGCCTGCGGCGCCTGCGCATCCAACGCCAGGAAGGCGACACCATCATGCTTTTGAGCAACGACATGGAGCGCTCCGCAGTCGAGATCGGGCAGCTCTACAAAGGCCGCTGGCAAATCGAGCTTCTGTTCCGCTGGATCAAGCAGCACCTCAAGATCGGCAAGTTCCTGGGCAACAACGGCAATGCAATCCGCCTGCAGCTCTTCGCGGCAATGATCGCCTATGCACTGCTGCGCATCGTCGCGCGCGCCCGAGGTGTCACCATTCCAATCCTGCGGTTCACAGAGCTGGTCGCCCAATACTTGTTCGGGCGGCGAAAAATAAACGCCATCGATAAGCCGCCGCCGGTCAATCCGAGCCGACCAAGAGACCGATCCTCCCTCAATCAGATGGCCTTCATATATGAATAA
>NZ_JAMYOR010000141.1:0-1274 GCF_040319965.1 Mesorhizobium sp. M0830
TGACCTGCCACTGAACTGTCATCCAGTGGCGATTAGAGCCGCGACCATTTCTGTTACGCCGTTTGGCGCGGGTAAAGCAACCGGCGGAGGCGCGGAGCCTTCGATCGGCGCAGCGTCGGAGCCGGTTGCGGTGATGACCTCGGCATAGGCTGCCGGGGTCTGGTAGCCGAGCGAGGAATGTGGCCTGGCGGTGTTGAAGTCCTCCCGCCACTCGGCGATGGCCCTGCGAGCGTGGTCGAGGCCGAAGAACAGGCTCTCGTTCAACAGCTCGTCGCGCATCCGGCCGTTGAAACTCTCGACGTAACCGTTCTGCATCGGCTTGCCTGGCGCGATGTAGTGCCATTCGATCCTGTAATCCTTCGACCAGGCGAGGATGGCGTTCGAGGTGAACTCGGTGCCGTGGTCGGAGACGATCATGCCTGGCTCGCCGCGCTGGGCGATCAGTTCCGTCAGTTCACGGGCAACCCGACGGCCGGAGATCGAGGTGTCCGGGATCGCCGCCAGGCATTCGCGCGTCACGTCGTCGACGATGTTGAGCACGCGGAACCTCCGGCCGCAGGCGAACTGGTCGTGCACGAAATCCAGCGACCAGCGCGCGTTCGGCTTTGCCTCGACCAGGATCGGCGCCCGCGTGCCGACCGCTCGCCGCCTTGCCCGGCGCTTGCGCACCGTCAGGCCCTCCTCGCGGTAGAGCCGATAGATGCGGTTGACCCCGGATGCCTCGCCCTCGCGCCTGAGCAGGATGAACAGCCGCCGGTAGCCAAAGCGTCGGCGCTCGTTGGCGAGGTCACGCAACCTGCCGCGCAACTCCGTCTCGGGCGGACGCCGGGACTGGTAGCGGATCATCTTGCGATCAGCGCCCACAAAGGAACAGGCCCGACGCTCCGACAGGCCCATGACGGCCTGCAGATGCGCGACGGCTTCGCGCTTAACGGCGGGCCCTACCATTTTTTTGACAGAAGCTCACGCAGCGCCGAGGCTTCGAGCATCTGGTCGGCGAGCAGCTTCTTCAGCTTGGCGTTCTCGTCTTCCAGAGCCTTCAGCCGCTTGGCGTCAGAGACGTCCATCCCGCCATACTTGGCCTTCCAGTTATACAGCGTCGCCTCCGAGACCCCGTGCTTGCGGGCCAGATCGCCCGCCTTCGCACCCGCCTCATGCTCGCGCAGAACCGCAATGATTTGCTCTTCCGTGAAACGCTTTCTCTTCATCAGTCCGTCCTTCAATCAAGGGCCGGACTCTAATCTCAGATGGAGGAAAAACTCAGTGGCAGGTCA
>NZ_JAMYOR010000142.1:0-1247 GCF_040319965.1 Mesorhizobium sp. M0830
CAGGGCAATCGCTTCGGGTTAACGTGTGGTGCGTTTGGGGTGCGAATATGATTCATGGGAGGCTTCGTGATTTGCGGAGCCCTCTATGTCGCGCCAACATTGCCGTTCGCTTTCGATTCTCGATCATTTTTCGGCGCTGTCCGATCCTCGCCAGCGTTGGCGTGTCGCCTATCCGCTACCCGAAATCCTGCTTGTGGTGCTGTGCGCGACGCTGTGCGGCATGGACGATTTCGTCGAGACGAAGCTGTGGGGTGAGCAGCGCCTCGACTTTCTGCGCCGTTTCCTGCCCTATGAGCGTGGCATTCCGGCGCACGACACGCTCAACGACGTGATCAACGCGCTCGATCCCGATCTCTTCAAGACTTGTTTCACAAGCTGGGTCGAGACCCTGCGCGACAGCGATCCCGAGATCATCGCCGTCGATGGCAAGACCTCGCGGCGCAGCCATGCGCGTTCCAAGGGACGTGAGCCGCTGCATCTGGTCTCGGCTTGGGCAACCCGTCAGAGGCTCGTGCTCGGCCAGCAGGCGACAGACATAAAATCAAATGAAATCACTGCTATTCCGTTGCTGCTCGAGCGCCTTGAGTTGACCGGCGCGCTGGTCACTATCGACGCCATGGGAACGCAGGCGGCAATCGCCGAAGCCATTGTCGCCAAGGGCGGCGACTATCTGCTCGCGCTCAAGGCCAATTGGCCTGCCACCTTCACCGATATCGAGCGCTTCTTCGCAGAGCCGCCGCAAAACATGCTGCAAACACCCGTCGAGACCATCGACAACGACCATGGCCGCCTTGAAGGCCGTCGCCACACCGTCTGCCATACGGTTGACTGGCTGTTCTCCGACCGCCGCTATCCCGGCGAACCGCGCTTCCCCCGGCTTGCCATGATCGGCATGGTCGAAACCCGCGTCGAACGCAACGGCAAGACCGAGCAGGAGCGGCGCTACTATCTGTCCTCCGCCAAGCTCGACGCCAAAACGTTCGCCCATGCCGTGCGAGCCCATTGGAGCATCGAGAACCGCCTCCACTGGGTACTCGACGTCGTCTTCCACGACGATCTCGCGCGTCTCAGAACAGCGCACGGACCGCAAAACATGGCCATCGTCAAACACATGGCCATGAACCTCGTCCGAAACCCCAAGGACAAGCACAGCCTCAAGGTCCGACGAAAACTCGCCAATCTCAACGGCCACTATCTCGAAAATCTCATCCGTCAAAAATCAACGTTAACCTGAAGCGATTCCCCTG
>NZ_JAMYOR010000143.1:0-1196 GCF_040319965.1 Mesorhizobium sp. M0830
GCAGGGCTATCGCATATGAGTAAAGAGCTGGAAGAGGAAGTCTCTGTTCCATCTGGCTCTTCGCATCTTGCTGGCGATGGGTTTGTCGAGAGGATGGGCTTGCAAGATGTTTTGGGCGAGGCGTCTGATGATGGCCAGGTTTTGCGGCCCGTTATCCTTGCGGGTTCGGGCATCGTCCTCATGGAAGACGACATCGAGGCTCCAGTGCAACTGGTTCTCGATGGTCCAATGTGCTCTGACGGTCTCGGCCAGTCTTTTGGGCATGAGCACTTTGGAAAGCGCGACATAGCGGACCGAGGTGGTGGGTTTGCCGCCCGCCACGCTGCGCGAGGCCTCGATGCGGCCGATCGCCTTGAGGCCGGGAAAGGCCGGCGGATCCAGCAGCCGTTTGAGCGGCAGGACCGAGGCTCTTCGTGTTTCGGTGCGGCCATGCGCGCTTTCGCTGGTCTCGAAGAAGGCGATCTCGGCAGCTGCGGCGAAGCTTCGCTCCGCCGCAGCGAACAGCTTGGGACGATTGCCTTTCAGCCCCAGCGCATAATGCGCCTTCTTGCCGATCAGCGCCTTGGCGGTGTCGGGACGGCAGTGCAGCGCATCCGCCGTCACCGTGCAGCCCTTCAAATCCAAGCTCTTCAGAAGATCCAGCGTGGCTGTGACCTCGTCGCCCTCGGGCGCGCGGGCAGCGGCAATCGACAGCCTCGTCTCGGCGTCCCACACGCTCACCATCAAAGGCGGCATAAAGACCCGACCCTTAGTGTAGCCGCGCCGCAGCGATTTGCCGTCGACCGCCACCACGCCGCGCGGCGAAGGCCCGAGCGTTTGTCGCAGCGCTGCCATGAAAGCGGCAAAGCTGCGCGAAAGCTCATCGGCATCAAGAAGTCGAAACACCCGGCTGAACGTGTCGTGGCTCGGGCAACCATGCTCCAGCGCCACGATCTCTCTCAGCTCGTCTTCCCGACCCTCAACAAAATCGGCAATGTCAACACAGCTCTTGGCCCCACACAGGGTCGCAAGCAGAGCCAAGAACAGAAGCTCCGCCAGATCATGACGCGCGTTGATGTCACGCGGATCCCGAATTTCACGCAAAATCGAAAGCAGAAACGGCATTGGGTCTCCTCTTCAAAGAGAAGGCCCCTAAAGAATCAACCTTTCCACTCAACGCAAGACTTACTCTTACTCATATGCGATTCCCCTGCCCT
>NZ_JAMYOR010000144.1:0-1125 GCF_040319965.1 Mesorhizobium sp. M0830
GAATCGAACAAGAACTGCCCTTCGGCCGCGTGTTTTTCCGCGGCAAAGGGCTGTTATTGCTGGGCTTTCTCTGGGAATGGTTGGATTTTTCGCCGCCTCGAAGAGCGCAATGCAGACATCACCACAGATGTTTGTTGGCGAAAGCGTGGCCGGAGCCGGATTTGAGATAACGCTCGAATGAAGTCGCCCTGGCTCGATTCGAGAAGCCGATATACGTGACGATCCGCCGTGGCAGGAACTTGGACGTATGGCTGGATTTTCCGGCGTTATGCTCGGCAATCCGCCGCTTCAGGTCGAAGTCACGCCGATATAGCGTTCACCTCCCACTGCCTTGCTCTCCAGCAGGTATACATACCACGCGAACCACCCTCCTTGGCTCGGCAGGCAGACTGCCAAACCTGTCTTGCAAGGATTCCAGGGTACAGGAAGACCTCCCGCTTCGCGGAAGGAAGACGTGTCCCAAGCAGCGCGAAGCATTGTTTTTGCTAGGATCTAAGGCCCTCCTTCGCCGAGGCTTCGTAGGGCATCCTGCTATACGGAGGGGAGGCTTGTCCTGCGAAGCGCGCAGCGCGAAGCAGGATGGCGGAGAGGATGGGATTCGAACCCACGAGAAGCTTTTGACCTCTACTCCCTTAGCAGGGGAGCGCCTTCGACCACTCGGCCACCTCTCCGTTGCGCCGCTGGATAAAGAAAAGCGCGGGCACAATCAACAAGCCCCAGCCAATATCTCGGAAAAAGAAGCCATTATCTGAAAAAATAGCAACGCGCCGTGGCGCGGCTTTCCAAGGATGCGGCGGTTCTGCGGCAGTTTCCTGGCTAGCGACTCGGGACATGGCCATGATTCCGTCAGCCGATCGCCGGATTCGGCGGCAAACAAGGGTTGCGACGGCCTCGATGGTTAACGAGAGCTTTCTGAGTGAGGCCAAATCGTGTCATTTGTGCAACAACGCCAGGGGATAGCAGCCGAACAGCCCTTTCGCCGGTACGATCGTGGTTGAACGCCGCCGCCTCATGGGTAATGTCGGTTTCGAGGAAGCGGCGCGGTGCGCATCTTTTTCGGTAGTGGGGATGGGGCAGGGAACGCTGTCCTTCAGCAAAGAATACCCAGACCCGTTTTTTAACTTT
>NZ_JAMYOR010000145.1:0-1060 GCF_040319965.1 Mesorhizobium sp. M0830
GTTGAGGTGGGAAGGAGACCGAGAGGATCCTGGTCGTCCTTTCGAGGACAGGCCGTGGCATGGCTCGATCCCTTCCCACCGGTGACCATCAACCTGAACAGTTGCACGGGGCTGTTAGCTGCAGACCCCGCACCACAGGAAGAGGCATGGACATGATAATGCAGAACTATGTCGGCTGCGATATCTCCAAGCAGTGGCTCGATTTTTTTGATGAGACAAGCGGGCATTGCCAGCGCATCGACAACCAAGCCGATGTGATCGCTGCCTATGTGGCAGGTCTTCACCCCGGCCGAGATTTTGTGGTCATGGAGGCGACGGGCGTTCATGACCGGCTGCTGCGCCATGCGCTGGCCAAGGCAGGCGTCGCCTTCTCGCGGCACAATCCGGCACACACTCACCACTATGCGAAGTCGACGAGACGGCGCGCCAAGACCGATCGTCTCGACGCCAGGATGCTGAGCGGCTACGGCCGTCGCTATCACCCCGAAGCCGAGCCGGCACCGCGCGAAGAAGGTGAACACCTTCAATCGCTTGCCCGCCACCGTGACCAACTGGTCGATATCAGGGCAAAGTTGAAGAAGCTTCGCACCGAGGCCTTCGACGAGATCGTCATCGCCGAACTCGAAGAGCTGATCGCCAACTTCAACACACGCATCAAGGGGATCGAGGGGCAGATCGCCGAGGCCATTCGTCAAGCCGAGGATACTGCCCGCGACAACGCGCTGATGATCTCCGTACCCGGCGTCTCCAAGGTCACCGCATTCTCTCTGCTGGCGCACCTGCCCGAGCTCGGCCTGCGTTCACCCAAGTCAATCGCGGCACTCGCCGGCCTTGCCCCTTTCGACAACAAGAGCGGCAAGCTCAATCGCAGGAGCCAGATCCAGGGTGGCCGATCGCGCGTGCGTCGTGCCCTTTACATGGCAGCGCTGGGCGCCATCCGAGCCTGTGAGCGCTTCCGAGCTTTCTACAGCGCCATCGCAGCCCGATCAGGGTCAAAGAAGCTGGCCATCATTGCCGTCGCAAGGAAGCTCCTCGTCGTCCTCAACGCTATCATCCGAGA
>NZ_JAMYOR010000146.1:0-1055 GCF_040319965.1 Mesorhizobium sp. M0830
TAGAGCGGAATGAATTGAGGCTGAATCGGCGTGGGATTCCCTTAGGCGTGCAAATCTGATTCAACCTTCATGCTGGGCAAGGAGGTCAGCATGGATGGGCAAGCCTTACTCGATGGATCTTCGCGAACGGGTTGTTGCGTCAGTTGAGCAGGGTGGCCTGTCGCGGCGGCAGGCGGCAGTGCGCTTTGAGGTTGGGATCAGCACCGTCATCAGATGGGTGAGCCGGTTGCGCGAAACGAACAGTCTTGCGCCCGGCAAGATGGGTGGGCACAGACCGAAGAAGATTGCCGGTGAGCATCGGGAGTGGCTGCTGGTGCGCTGCCGGGCTGCGGATTTTACGCTACGCGGACTTGTGGCCGAACTGGCCGAGCGCGGCCTTGCGGTCGACTACCGCTCGGTGTGGGAGTTCGTCCACGCCGAGAAGCTCAGTCACAAAAAAAGACGCTGATCGCGGCTGAGCAGGATCGCCCGGATGTGGCGCGCCGGCGGGCACAGTGGACCAAGTATCAGGACCGTATCGATCCTTCCCGCCTGGTGTTCATCGACGAGACATGGACCAAAACCAACATGGCGCCGCTCAGGGGATGGGCGCCGCGCGGCGAGAGGATCAAAGCCAAGGTGCCACACGGCCATTGGAAGACAATGACCTTCCTGGCGGCGTTGCGCCATGACCGTGTCGATGCACCATGGCTCATCGACGGACCGATCAACGGCGAGCGTTTCCAGCTCTATGTCGACAAGGTTCTCGTCCCCACCCTCAAGCCAGGCGACATCGTCGTCATGGACAATCTCGGCTCGCACAAGGGCAAGGCCGTGCGCCGCGCCATTCGCTCAGCCGGCGCCAGGCTGTTCTTGCTGCCGAAATACTCGCCCGACCTCAATCCTATCGAGAAGCTCTTCGCCAAGCTCAAGCACTGGCTGCGCAAGGCTGCCAAGCGAACAGTCGAAACCGTCTGTGACGCCATCGGCCAAATCCTCGGCGAGGTCACGTCAACCGAATGCCGAAATTACTTCACCGAGGCTGGCTATGCCCAACCTAAATTCATCCCGCTCTA
>NZ_JAMYOR010000147.1:0-933 GCF_040319965.1 Mesorhizobium sp. M0830
AGGTCTTCTCGTTGAACTTGTAGGTGCCACCGCCCCACACTGCCCAGTTGCCGCCCCACTGCTTGAAGAAGCCGCGACCGCCAGCCGGAACGGCCCAGGTCGGATCCGAGAGATTGTCATCGGAACCATAGCCGCCCATGACCCACAGCTGTATGGCGTCGCTGGCATTCACGTCCAAGCGCACCTTGCCGGCGACTTCTTCGTAGTTGCTGTCATAAGCCACGACACCGGTGATGGCGCCCCAGCCCTGCGTGTACTTCACGCCGCCGACGACATGCGGAACATAGCTGTCGATCGTGCCAACCTCGCCTTCGCCTTCTTCGAGAGAGACCACGGCCGAGAAGCCGTTGCCTGCATCGAAATAGTACTGGACGACGTTGGTGTCGAAATCGCCGTAGGGAACGAGCGTATCCTGGATGACGTTGCCGGCGTAGCCGATGAACGTATCGAAAGCCGATTCGTCCTTACCGACGCGGAGACCACCGAGCTGGATCCAGGCGAAGTTCAACGAAACGCCCTTCATGCCGGCACTGTTGACAGAGCCGCCATTATCCACGCCCTCACCCAGAGCGCTGCTGCCCAGATCGGATTGGTGATTGCCGAAGTTCCAGCGGGTCTCGGTGTAGGTCTTCAAGGTGCCGAGTTCGGTTTCCTGGCCGGTCCAGGTCTTCAGCGTGAAGCGGGCGTTCTTGTACCAGGTGTCGTTGCTTTTACCACCATCCTCGTGATCGGCGCTTGTCGCTCCGTCGAACGAGCCTACGTCGCCACCGCCGATGTCGTAACGGACATAGCCGCCGATGCGCAGGCAGGTCTCGGTGCCGGGGATGTAGAAGTAGCCAGCGCCGTAGACGTCGCAAATCTTGACGTATTCAGCGGGTTCCGGCTCGGCGACGACGACGGCGTCGGCGGCGCGCGCACCGGAAACTGCGATCA
>NZ_JAMYOR010000148.1:0-931 GCF_040319965.1 Mesorhizobium sp. M0830
CCGGTTGCTTTACCCGCGCCAAACGGCGTAACAGAAATGGTCGCGGCTCTAATCGCCACTGGATGACAGTTCAGTGGCAGGTCAATAGGCGGAGACTTCCTTGAGGAAAGTCCAATCCTCCCGTGTGTCGGGATCGCCATCAGCTCGCGCCCGCCAAAAGCTTGGTGTAGCGACGCATGTCGATAAGCGGAGTTGTGCAGAACAGCGCGCCGAAACGCTCGGCTTAGCGGGTCAGCATATTGCGATCAGGAGGCCTCCATTTGAGCCGCCCTCGACGGCAATCCGCCTTCAGTTCTCCAGGGTCCTGGCCGACTGGCTGGCCGCCCAGGCAAGTGCCCGTTCGCCTTCTACACCTTCAAGCCAAAGATAGGGATCATCGTCGGGACGATCTCCTGCACGAGCTCGCAGGACACCGTGCTAACTCAAGCAGGGAACCACGGCGACTTGGTTGGGACGCAACATCTTCGCTCCAGGACGTTTCGCTACCCGGTTTCGATCGGCGGATATCCATGGGTTGACGAAAGATCTGAGCGTCGAAGACCGGATGCGCGTGCGAATCTACATTTCACCGCCAACGGAAAGAATGGGACCCAGGGAAGAGGAGATGGTGGGCTACCAGTTCGCGGACCTGTTGGGCCATTAAAGCCCCGCCAGGAAATACTCACCTTGCTGGAACCAGCAGCAGGCCATCGGGCAAAAGTTTGTGGATGAAGAGAGGTGGGATCCGGGCACATTCTTGCGCACTAGATAAAAAAAGTCCGCGCACGCACTGGAGCAGGATCGCCCCGACATCCTGAAGCGGCGCCGGGACTGGTTCGACGGCCAGCTCGATCTCGATCCGGCGAAGCTGGTCTTCATCGATGAGAGTGTGCTGCAGAGCAGCGGAAGGAGTTCAACATGAACTAAGACCATAGCGTAAAGCTGCGTGAAT
>NZ_JAMYOR010000149.1:0-899 GCF_040319965.1 Mesorhizobium sp. M0830
CAGGCCGAGGAAGGCCATCAACTGCGGCGGTGTATCGAAGCGGCGCACATCCCCGATCTCGGCCGCGAAGATTACTGCGACCAGGAACGAGGCACCGCGCATCGCCTGATAGGCCTCGACGACCCGCGCCATGGACCAGGTGGGCACGACGGCGCTCAGCTGCTCGTCCAAGCGGCGTAGCCGCTGAACCGCGTCCTCGATCGCGTCGATCTTCTCTTGGAACACGATCTGCTGCGCCGGATGCTCGAAGCTCTGGCGGGCAAGCCAGCGCCGGTGCGCCAATGTCCAATGACCGCCGCCCTCGTAGATCCGACCATGGCGCAGAAGGAAGGAGAGCAGCTGCTGGCGTTTGCGGCGCAGGTCGTCGGCTCCGGATTCCCGAGCCCGCACCAGATCGCGGACAGCCTCGTGGACGACGTCCGGTACCCACACTCCGGTCAGTTCGCCCGCCCGATGCAGCCGCGCCAGAGTGACCGCGTCCCTTCGGTTCGTCTTGATGCGCTCGCCCGACCGCTTCGGAATCAGGGCGGGCGCAACCACCATGCAGTCGTGACCAAGATCGCGGACCTGACGGCAAAGTCCGTAACCAGTCGGTCCGGCCTCGAAGCAGACGTGCAGTCGATCGTACCTTTTTCCCAGCTTCTTGATCGTCCGCTCTATCGCAGCCGGCCTATTCTCGACCTCACCGAGAAACCGGACTTCGCCCGTGCGGCCGCCCGCTGCGATCGCCACCGCATGCTTCTTCTTGGCTACATCAAACGCGACAAATGCTTCGCTATACTCTCCCATGGCTCGTCCTCCGTGCGTGAGGATCGGCTCGGCCTATCCGAGCAACCCTCGTCTCTTAATCGCACGAAAGGGCGGGCCACCGATCTCAGGCCTCGGAACATGACGTCTAG
>NZ_JAMYOR010000150.1:0-873 GCF_040319965.1 Mesorhizobium sp. M0830
GGATGAGATTGCCACCCATTGCGACAAGGATCATGGCTTGCGAGACGTCGATGCGCTGCTCGTAGTCGCGCACGAGGCGGCGCCATCTCGTCATCCAACCGAAGGTCCGCTCGACGACCCAGCGGCGGGGCAGGACCTGGAAGCCCTTCTGGTCGTCGGATCGACGGATGATCTCGACCACGAAGTCGAGATAGGTGGCTTTGTCCATGAGCTTCAGCCGGTCATAGGCGCCGTCGGCGAACAGATGCTTCACCCACGGCCAGCGCTTGCGGATACCATCCAGGATCGCCTGAGCGCCGGCACTGTCGGAGATGTCGGCGGTGGTGAGATTGACCATCAACAGCCGCCCATCCGTATCGACGGCAATGTGTCGCTTGCGGCCGACAATCTTCTTGCCGGCGTCATAACCCCTTGTTTCAGCTTGCGGAGCCTTGACCGACTGGCTGTCGATCACACCAGCCGTGGGACTGGCCTCGCGCCCGGCTCGCTCGCGATCCAGCATCAGCGCCACGTCGTGGATGGTCTGGAACAGAAAGCGCCGAGCCAACTCGCGGAACCAGCCGTAGACCGTCTGCCAGGGTCCGAAATGGATCGGCAGCATCCGCCAACCGCAACCCGAGCGGACCAGGTAGCGCACGGCGTTGACCACCTCGCGGAAATCAACCTCGCGCGGACGGCCGCGACGCCCAGGCTTGGGCATCAGCGGTGCGAACTGCTCCCACTCCTCGTCCGTCAAATCAGACGGGTAGCGCTTGGTCTTCTTGGCGATCTGGGCCATCCGGCCACGGCTCTGCTTTGTCCACATCTAAAGCTTGAATCATAACCCAGCCTCAGACGAAACCCCCCGGCAAGCCGATTTTCAAAACAGTCTCT
>NZ_JAMYOR010000151.1:0-834 GCF_040319965.1 Mesorhizobium sp. M0830
TTGCTGAGAAAAGCTGCCAAGCTCTGCTGCGGATCCTCATCGTCCCCAGCCACGACGTTGAGCCCCCAGCGTCCGAGGACCGCCTCCTGAACCACGTTCGGGCCCGGCATGAACACGAATGACTTTGGACGGTCCCGCTCGTAACCCGATAGGCGCCAGGTCTGCCACAGACGGTGCAGCAGCAGACGGATGTTCATATCCGACATGCTGTAGCCGACGAACAGGATGGTGCGCCCCAGTGCATCTGCCCGGAATTTCACATCAAGTGGTGAGTCGAAGGAAAGCCGGTCAAAATAGTCCGTCTCTGCCAACACAAGGGAAGTGTCGTCGTCAAAATCGCCATGGTATTTGATGATCTGTGTCAGGTCGCCGTTGACTTTGGCGATGTCTTTCGCGTTGGCGATTTTGACGAACGGCCGGCCATAGATCTCGAAAGCAGCTTCCAGGTTTCGATCGTAATTGGTGGTGTAGATGATCGGGAAATCGAGCGACACGATCAGCTTGTGGATCTCCGATCGCTTTACCTTGTCCCGAGAAACGCTCCACTCGCGGTCCATCCAGCTGCGCAGGGGGCCGATGCTGCCATGCTTGAGGCGGTAGTATTCGGCAAGCGCCTGGTAGGTCGTGTCAGGCATGCCGACCGTCTGGTCGTCCAGGCCGAGATCATCTGCCATGTGCTCGATGAGTTTTCTCCACGGTGGCAAGCCGACGCTCATCGACACTCCAGCGCCAACAAACAGCATGGCTCTCCGCTTTTTCAGCGACCGCGCAATTTGTTCGAACACCGACTGCATGCCAGCAAACTGGCGAATGCCTCTTCTGTTCCAACCATTG
>NZ_JAMYOR010000152.1:0-815 GCF_040319965.1 Mesorhizobium sp. M0830
GTCAGAACCGTCCCGCCATAGCCATGTCGGCCTTCGCCGCCGGTGCGGGCTTTCCATCCAGCCCATCCGCGTCGACCCAGCCGCCAGATGTTTCCGGCGGCAGCGGCTTCGATGCCAAATCCCGGCTGCTCGATGACGGTATCGAATTTGCGCTGCCCGCCAGGCGCGGCAAAGCCGGCTATGGCCTTTGAAAACGGGTGGCGCGAATGCGCCGCCATGTCGGCTGCAATTGCCAGCATGGCCGGATCGATCGACGATGCATTGACGAGCCGCGGTTTTCCGAGCGTGAGCGTTCCGGTCTTGTCGAACACCGCGGCATCGATCGTCGCCAGGCGCTCCATGGCCGAACCGTCCTTGACCATGATGCCGTTCTCAAACAGGCGCCGCGCGGCGACCACCTGAACGATCGGCACGGCGAGGCCGAGCGCGCACGGGCATGTGATGATGAGAACGGCAATGGCGATGGTCATCGCCCGATGCCAGTCGCCGGTCGCCGCCATCCAGCCGAGGAACGTCACGAAGGCGGTAAGATGAACCACAGGAGCATAAAGCGCTGAAACGCGATCGGCGATCCGGCGATAATGTGCCCGGCCGCCCTCGGCAGCTTCCATAAGCCGAACCATTTCCGCCAGGAACGAATCCTTCGCGGCGGCTGTCGCCTTGATCGTCAGCGAGCCGGTAAGGTTGAGCACGCCAGCCTGCACGGGTTCGCCTGGCGCTACGCTTCGGGGCGTGCTCTCGCCGGAAACCAGCGAGCAGTCGAGATCCGACGCCCCATGGATGATCTCGCCGTCGACGGGTATCCTATCGCCTGC
>NZ_JAMYOR010000153.1:0-681 GCF_040319965.1 Mesorhizobium sp. M0830
CCTGCGCCACGGGATGTTTTGACCAGGCGAGGGTTGGCCGCATCAGCCTCCAGCTTTCGGCGCAAGCGCATGATTAGGACATCGATACTTCGATCGTACACCTCTTCTCCACGCACACGGCTCGCGAGCAAAAGCCGTTCTCTGGATAGCACGTTGCGGGGGTTCTCCAGAAATGCGATCAAGAGATTGAACTCACATGCGGTAAGCTTGACCTCGCCACGCTCCGCACAGATCAGTCGCCGCTGCTTCACGCTGAGCTTCCAGGCCCCAAAGCGAAATGAGCGCTGCTCTCTGGTTCGCGGACTAGAAATGCGCTGGCGTAGCGCTACTCGAATGCGGGCCAAGAATTCGCGCATCCCGAAAGGCTTGGGAATGAAATCGGTTGCGCCGAGCTCCAGTGCAACCACTTTTTCCGCCTCATCAAGCCGGTCGCCGCTGATCACTATGATAGGAACATCCGATTTTGTCGCCAGATTGCGGACGATCGCAAGTCCATCCTCCCGGCCTAGGTTAAGGTCAACAACCACGAGATCGACTGGCTCACGTGAAAGAACATAGTCAAACTGCTTGCTATCGTGGACTGCGGTTACCTTCAGGGCATGCATCGTGAGATACTCGGCGATGAGGCGCCGCATTGCGGCATCATCGTCAATGACAAGAACATGTTTCAACGGCACACCT
>NZ_JAMYOR010000154.1:0-664 GCF_040319965.1 Mesorhizobium sp. M0830
CAGGGCGAAATCATGAATCGTTAACCTGCAAGGACGGCTTGGCGGTAGGTCGGGTTCATGAGGGCTTTGAGGCGCTTACGCTTGAGCGAGGTCTTTGAAGGCTCGCGTCGGAGCATGTTGAGCACCGCGCGGCGGATCATGGCGAGGTTGCGCGCCGAATGGTCTTTACGGACGCGGCACTCGTCTTCGCGGAACGCCACGTCCAAGACCCAATGCAGATTGTTCTCCACGCTCCAGTGGGCGCGCACGGCGGCGGCGAGGCGGACGGGGTCGGGCGGCAGCGAGGAGATGAAGAGCCGCGTCTCGATCGAGACCGCGCCGGTCTTCTTGATCGTGCGACGCGTTGTGACGGCGAGAAAGCTCGCAAGCCCCTTCCAATCGGGATGACGCTCGGCGAGCCAGGCGGCATCGGCGGCGCGGATCGTGCGCTCCTCGATCCGGCCGTGGCCGGCTTGCGGCTCTTCTTCATGACACGAACAATCGGCCGCGAGCACGGGATCGTCGAAGAACAGCGCGACATCCTCCTCGAGAGTTCCCTGATTGCCTTTGAGCGCCAGGACATAATCGGCCTTCTTGGAGACGATCTTGGCGGCGATCTGCCTTTGCGTTCCCATCGCGTCGATGGTGACGATCGCGCCTTCGAGGGCGAGCATGTCGAGAAGCT
>NZ_JAMYOR010000155.1:0-658 GCF_040319965.1 Mesorhizobium sp. M0830
CGCCAAGAAGGCCGACGGCCCTCGCCTGTTCGAGCACCAGACGGTTCCGGGTGTGGGCGATCCGCTCCTGGCTTTCGGCGGCCGTTGCGCCACGTCTGCTCATCCTGCATTCTCCACTGTTGAACGAAACATAAGGGATGTTGAACATGAAGGCAAGGATTGGCACTGAGGAAGAGGACCCTAGGAGGGTCAACACTGGATTGGACATGATAATCGTACCCAACCGCTTGTCGTACGCGACCGCGCGCAGCTGTCGCAGCTAGATCAAGCACCTCGCGGTGGACAATTCGGCGCTTTGGTCGCACGTTGGGCCCTCGGAATCGCACCACCGCGGCATTCAATGAACGAGAGTTCCGATGGGCAGTCCCCGTAATTTCATGACGCCCCTCGACGCGGTCGACACCGAGGACCTGCCTGACATTGTCGACATCGTCATGGAGATGGGCGCCCGGATAAAGCTCCCTTCCCCGCCAGTCCTCGACTCGCGACAAGCATCACTGCCTGCGCATCTCGAAAAGCTTGCAGACCCCGCGCGCGATTGCGCCGAGGCGGGGAGTTTGGCAAACACCCGTCGCGCCTATGCCGCGGACTGGAAGCATTCTTTCCGCCTGGTGCCGGCGCCAGGCGTTTGACCCGCTGCCGCCAGATCCGCAAGTTG
>NZ_JAMYOR010000156.1:0-608 GCF_040319965.1 Mesorhizobium sp. M0830
GATGTGGCGGCGGTACGCAGCGCCGTCAGTATGGTCATCTCGGTGAGCAGCATCGGGTAGCCGCTACCGACATCGGCGAGCACGCGAAGGCAGTCACCGTCTGCAAACCCTGGCGCATGTTCTTGGGATGGCCGTTGACATATTTGAAGCCATAGAGCCGCCCATCGCTTGTAGGCATCAGTTCGATGACCCCGTCATGGCTGTGCGATGCGATGCGAGGCGTTTTGTCGAAAAGTTCCCAGCGACGGAAGTCTTGCTCGATGTAGCCGGCGAGCTCGGTCAGGAAGCGCTCGACGCCGATGGCGTTCACCAGCTTCATCATCCGGTCGACGCTGACGAAGGGGACGATGTTCAACTTTGCCGTGGCCATGATCAAAAGCTCCCGGAATGGCTGCGGGTGGGGCGGTCCATGATGCGGCGGCCCATCAGGCTCGCCGTCAGGTCGACCATCAGCGTCGCAGTTCGGCCACGCTCGTCCAGAAAGGGATTCAACTCGACCAGGTCGAGGCTGGAGACGAGGCCGCTGTCGGACAGCATCTCCATCACCAGATGCGCCTCGCGGAAAGTCGCGCCGCCGGGAACCGTGGTGCCGACAGCCGGCGCAATGG
>NZ_JAMYOR010000157.1:0-582 GCF_040319965.1 Mesorhizobium sp. M0830
TGGGGTGACGAGGCTGATCAAGCCTTCCAACAGTACCAGCCTGATCAATTACGGCGAGAGCTACCGGTCCGGAGATCGCATCAGCCCCTCTCTGCATATGCACGCGGCCGCCTGAATTGCCGATTTCGCTCAGCTGCTGCTGAATGGCGACGGCTTGCGGCGTATTCAGGGCCCTCTGCGTCTGCGCTGGCCACAACAGCGCTGGTGAATGTTCATTGTTGGGACGACTCACTCGGGTGGCAGGTGGTTGCCCTGGTCAAGCTCATCCGGCGAAGGGCGGATCTGCTGTTGGCTGGCAGCCAAGACTGGGGGCGGCGGCCCGAACTCCGGCGTCCCAGAGCTTGCGAAAGCCTCCGACACGCTTCCCTTGAGGTCATCCCGTCCAGCGGGCATCCCTGGGTTGCTGAAAAAAGACGAGGCGGCTTGATGATCCTGCCCTCGCTGAAGCACCTCGCGAAACCCCCTGTTCCAGTCGCAGAAGCTCCTCTGGTTTGGTTGGCGGCTCGTCAGCTCGACCATCGAACAGCGGCCGGAGCGCCTCGGACACGTGCTGCTCAAAGCCCACTCGCCGGGCCTGGACCG
>NZ_JAMYOR010000158.1:0-579 GCF_040319965.1 Mesorhizobium sp. M0830
TTCCGGGGGAGCGTTCGACCGGCGACACGGTCCGCAGGTCGAGCCTTACACTCGCCGGCAATCGACGCGCCCGCCGCGCCTTGGTCGAAGCGGCCTGGACTTACCGCTATCCCGCCAGGGTCAGCGAGGCCCTGAGGCTCCGGCTCGAGGGGTTACCCAAAGCTGTCCGCGACATCGCCTGGAAGGCGCAGGTCCGGCTCTGCGCTCGCTATCGTCGCCTCAACGCCGCCGGCAAGAAGCCACCGGTGGTCGTGGCCGCGATCGCGCGCGAGATGGCCGCCTTCCTGTGGGCCATTGGGCAGGAGGTCGAACCGTCATAGACGAGTCTCGACCCAGCCCGCTGCACAGGGCCGGGGGTGGGGCCACGGTGGGGAACTCCCGTCGCTAGTTATGTGGCCGAGCCAATCCGCCCGACGCCCGCCCTCTAGACCGAGGACAGCCCCGAGACGAAGACACGGAAGGCGGTATCCAACCCGCGGATGAGAGTCTGATCAACCGTCGTCTCTGAGCTCCACCCCCGACCCTGTGCAGTTCCAGCCAATCCGACTGCTTTGCACACTCGCGCCAAGCAGTTGTTCC
>NZ_JAMYOR010000159.1:0-520 GCF_040319965.1 Mesorhizobium sp. M0830
GCGCGCACGCCGCTGCGCCCGAAGAGATCGTGCTGGATCTGGATGCCACGGACGATCCCCTGCACGGCAACCAGGAGGGGCGGTTCTTCCACGGCTACTACGGCAACTACTGCTACCTGCCGCTCTACATCTTCTGCGGCGATCACCTTTTGTGCGCCAAGCTGCGGCCCGCCAACATCGACGCGGCCGCCGGCGCGGTTCAGGAGATCGAGCGCATCGTGCGCCAGCTGCGTCAGCGCTGGCCCAAGGTCCGCATCGTGCTGCGCGCCGATTCCGGCTTCGCCCGCGAGGAGCTGATGGCCTGGTGCGAAACCAACGCCGTCGACTACCTGTTCGGTCTGGCCCGCAATGTTCGGCTGGTCCGCCACATCGCGGCTGAACTGGAGGCGGCCAAGGCAGAAAGTGCCCTCACCAGCCGGCCCGCCCGCCGCTTCAAGGACTTCCTGTGGACCACGCGCAAGAGCTGGAGCGGCCGGCGCCGGGTCGTGGCCAAGGCCGAGTGGACGCAAGGCGAGGCCAA
>NZ_JAMYOR010000160.1:0-518 GCF_040319965.1 Mesorhizobium sp. M0830
TGGATGTTTTCGGCGCGGCGCAGCGTGTGCAGGATCATGCCGGCGCCGACGGTGGCATTCGAGATGCGATCGATCAGGATGAAGGCGCCGGTGGTGCGGTTCTCGGCGAAGGGATCGAAGGCGATCGGCGTCCGCGTCGAGATGTTGCAGATGCCGACTTCGTTCATTTCGAGCGACTTGGCCGCCTCATGGGCAAAGTCGTTGACGTTGATCCGGTATTTCAGGTCGGTGACGGTGGCGCTGGTCTGGTCGGTCTCGGTGCGCAGGATGTAGGAGCGGCCGGGCAGCAGCGCATGCTCGTCGAACCAGACGATGTTGGCGGCGAACTGGTCGGCGACCTGCGGCCGTGCGGCCGGCGAAACCAGCATGTTGCCGCGCGAGATCTCGACCTCGTCGTCAAGAACCAGCGTGACGGCCTGGCCGGCAGCCGCCTGGGCGAGGTCGCCGCCATGCGAGACGATCCGCTTGACGCGCGAAGACTTGCCGGACTTGGCGACAACGATCTCGTCGCCTGACGC